>JBGSXJ010000257.1:0-6901 GCA_041751535.1 Aquaticitalea sp. | reverse complement strand
TCAGAATGTTTCCGATCCGTTGAATACCATTACGGGAAATCCAAATTTAAGGCCAACACAAGAACATCGTGGGTATCTTGGGTTCAATAGTTACGATTTTCAAAAAGGAACCGGATTCTATATCTACGCAAACGGAAGCCTTATCAATGACCAAGTGGTAGCAAAGACTACCGTTGATGAAAATTTTGTAAGGAACACAACCTACACCAATGTCGATGGCGGTTATTGGAGTTACATTGGAGGTAGCTATAGCAAGGACTTTAAGATTGATACCTTGCAAACCGTAAAAGTTCGTTTGGGAATGAACAGTAGTTTCAATAAAACCATCAATTTTAATAATGATGTGGAATATGCTTCAAATACAAATTCCATGACCCCAAGCATCAATCTGACCTATACTTGGAAGAAATTATTTGAGATTCGTCCGAATTACAGATTATCATTTACAAAAACGCGCTACGATTTGGTAGATTTTGAAGACCAAAGTTTCTTACGACATTCATTGGGCATTCGCACCGCCACCTTTGTCCCTAAAAAGTTTGAGTGGCGTAACGACATCAATTTCACATACAACCCAAACGTCGCTGCTGGATTTCAAAAGAGTGCCTGGTTTTGGAATTCCACCTTGGCATATTCCATTTTAAAAGACAATGGCGCCATTACATTAAAAGTGTACGATTTACTGAATCAAAACACCAATGCACAACGTACGGCAACCCAGAATTATATTCAAGATTCACAAAGCACCGTTTTGGAACAGTACTTTATGTTGAGCTTTAGTTGGAAATTCAATAGCCTAGGTAAAAAAGGTGAAACTGATAATGGAGGAATATATTTTGATTGATGCTTTTTGTTCTAGTATTTAAAATAGAAAATAGAAAATAGAAAATAGAAAATATAAAATAGAGAATAGAGGTTAGTGGGTAGAGGTTAGAGGATTGTAATCAATATCCAATATCTAATATCTAATATCTAAAATCGTATATCTAATATCGATTAAATTACCATCCACCAGAAGCGCCTCCGCCTCCGAAGCCGCCTCCGCCGAATCCTCCTCCGAAGCCTCCGCCACCACTAAAGCCGCCACCTCCAGAACTTCCGCCAAAACCACCGGAACTGCCGCCATAACCGCCACGGCCAAGACTGCTTAAAATAATGGCATCGAGAATGCTAAAACCTCCACCCGAGTTTTTTCCGCCGCTGCCGCCACCGCCACCACGACGATTTTTGGAAATGGAGATGATGATAAAAATGAACACAATAAATAACATGATGATAAAACCAAATGGAAATCCTTCAGTCGAATTGTTATTTTGACGGGTTCCTTCATATTCACCTGTCATTACTTCAAAAATGGCATCAGCGGCTCTGTTAAGACCACCATAATAATTATCTTGCTTAAAGTATGGGATGATGTCCCTTTCAATAATCCGCTTGGACATGGCATCGGTCAATAAATGTTCTACACCATACCCTGAATTGATGGCTATTTTGCGGTCGTCCCTTGCTAATAATATCAAGATGCCATTATCTTCCTTGGCTTGACCAATTCCCCATTTTTCGCCCCATTGTGCACCTAGATAATTGATATTCTCACCTTGAGTTGAACTGATGATGGCAACTACAATCTGCGTGGAAGTGGTATCGGAATATTTAATGAGTTTTTGTTCGAGATCGTTTTTTTCGGTATCCGAAAGCAGTTTGTAATAATCATAAACACTCGTTTGATCAGTTACTTTGCTAGGTTTTTCAGGAATTTTAAATTGAGCATAACCAATTTGAGAACAGCAAACGGTCCATAGAAGTACAAAAAGAAAGCGTCTAAAAACGCTCCTTTTTTTCAATTTATAAATGCCACTGTTCACTGAAAACCGCATACTGTTTACTTAAGTTCTGATCCTTTTGAAATGGTGTTGGGAAGTTCATTTTTATCGCCTGTTTCCCATGGAAAATAGGTTTCCAATTCTTTGCCTGCTTTTAAAATGCCGTCAACAAGTCCTTGCTTAAAATGACCACGTTTAAAATGACCTTGCATAATATTTTTGGTGCTTTCCCAAAAATCATCACCTACTACATTATTGATGCCTTCATCACCAAATATCACAAAGTTTTTATCTTCAACCGCAACATAAATCAACACGCCATTTTGGAGTTTGGTATTGTCCATTTTAAGGAAATGAAAGACTTCCAAGGCACGTTCGTACACATCGATCTTTGAGGTTTTTTCGATATGCACCCGAATTTCACCAGAAGTGTTGTTTTCTGCAATACGAATGGCTTCGATGATGGCTTTTTCTTCGTCAGTAGTGAGAAAATCTTCTATTTTGGACATGGTATTTTAATTGAATTCAAAATCGACATCAGGTGCGTTTTCGCTTCCAGCATCTGCTTTGTAATAACTCATTGGATCAAAATTAAAAAGTCCGGCCAACAACGTATTTGGAAACGTTTTGATATGTCTGTTGTATGGTTCTACGGCCTCATTAAATCGGTCTCTTGCCACGTTAATCCTATTTTCGGTGCCTTCCAATTGCGACTGCAATTCAAGAAAATTCTGGTTGGCCTTCAACTCTGGATAACGTTCCACAGATACCAATAACCTTGACAACGCACCACTCAAACCACTTTGGGCTTGCTGATATTGCGCCATATTTTCTTCAGTTAAATTAGAGGCGTCGATGGTGGTAGAGGTCGCTTTTGCACGAGCTTCAATGACTTCCGTCAATGTTGTACGCTCAAAATCGGCGGCACCTTGCACCGTTTTTACTAAATTTCCTATGAGGTCATTTCGACGTTGGTAGCTACTTTCAACCGCGCCCCACGATCTGGTTGCGGTTTCTTTGAGTTCGACTGCAGTGTTGTTAAAATTCTTTCCCCAAGAATATATCACAAATGCGAGTATCGCAATAATGATTACAGGTATGAGCCATTTTTTCATGATAGATGTATTAGTGTATTAGATTATGTTTATAGTTACGATGTATTAGTTGAGAAATGAATATAATTGTTACAACTGTTCTTTAATCTTTATGAGTTGCGCTTTGACATCTTCCAATTTACTGATGATTTCAAACGTATCGAGTGATTTCTGTTTTTCTTCCTTAAGATGTGTTTTTGCGCCTTCTAACGTAAAACCACGTTCTTTGACCAAATGAAATATGAATTTTAGATTTGTAATGTCTTCAGGCGTAAATTTACGATTCCCCTTGGCATTTTTCTTTGGCTTCAAGACATCAAATTCTTTTTCCCAAAAGCGAATCAATGAAGTATTTACATCAAATGCCTTGGCGACTTCGCCTATGCCATAATATCGTTTTTCAGGAAGATCTATGTGCATAAACTTAATCTAAAGATTGGTTTTCAAGTGAGGCTCGTTCTAACAATTTACTGTATTCTTCAGGAGATAAATTGCCATAATAAAAATTAATAGGATTGATACGTTCTGCATCCTTAAACACTTCATAATGCAAGTGAGGGGCTTCCGATCGTCCTGTACTTCCCACAAATCCAATTAAATCACCTCGTTTGACTCGTTGATTTGCCCGTACATTATACTTAAATAAATGGGCATAAAGTGATTCATAACCATAGCCATGGTCAATCCGTATATGATTACCATAACCTGTCGCTGTATTGTCTGCCCTTATCACTACGCCATCACCAGAAGCGTAAATAGGTGTTCCTTTTGGAGCAACAAAGTCCATTCCATAATGAAACTTGCTTACTTTGGTAAAAGGGTCTGTACGATATCCATAACCAGAAACCATACGCGTCATATCTTCAGTATTTATGGGTTGTATAGCAGGAATGGAAGCTAAAAACTTTTCTTTATTTTCCGCCAACACCGCAATTTCATCCAACGATCGCGATTGTACGACGATTTGCTTAAGCAAAATATCCATACGTTTATTGGTTTCAATTATCAATTTTGAATTGTCAAAACCTTCTAGATCCTTGTAACGGTTTATTCCTCCAAAACCGGCTTTACGCTGTTCTTCTGGTATAGGATTGGCCTCAAAATACAATCTGTAAATGGAATTATCCCGCTCTTCCACATTCGCAAGAACCGTTTGGGCTTCATTTATCTTTTTGTTAAGGAGCTGATATTGCAATTCCATATGTTGCAATTCCCTGGCAAGGGCTCGTTCTTTTGGAGATCTTACATACTGACTGGCAATAAATACAAATAAAAATCCAAAAAGTGCTGCAGCCAATAAAAATGTAAAAGCATAACCGAAGGTTCTACCTTTTTTAAGTTCTATTTTCTTATAGGATAATGAATCTGAATCGTAATAATATTTTACCTTACCCATTAGTTATTTTATACTATTTTTGCACATTACAATGACATTTATGGTCATAAACTCTTTAGCAAACGAGCAAACCTACGAAATTATATTAATTGTAAATTTAGTAAAACAAATTGACAATTATAGCAAGTAAACTTATTTGCGCTAATTTAGGAATTGTTTCATGGATTGCTTTTTAAGAGTCGAGTTTTTAACAGCAATTTATCACAAAAGGTCAGTCAGTTTATATGAAATCTCAAGAAATACGTTCGAAATTTTTAAGTTTTTTTGAAGAAAAGAATCATAGTATCGTTCCTTCAGCATCCATGGTACTAAAGGATGATCCTACGTTGATGTTTGTAAATTCTGGAATGGCTCCGTTTAAAGAATATTTTTTGGGTAACGCCAAACCAAAGCACAACCGAATTGCAGACACCCAAAAGTGCTTGCGTGTTTCGGGAAAGCATAACGACCTAGAGGAAGTTGGTTATGATACCTATCATCACACCCTTTTTGAAATGTTGGGCAACTGGAGCTTTGGCGATTATTTTAAGAAGGAAGCGATTGCATGGGCTTGGGAGTTATTGACCGAAGTTTACGGCATTGATAAAAAAATCTTGTATGTCACCGTTTTCGAAGGTAGTGAGGACGATAACTTACCTATGGATTCTGAAGCCTATGACCTATGGAAATCCTTTATTGATGAAGACAGAATTCTCAAAGGAAACAAAAAAGATAACTTTTGGGAGATGGGCGACCAAGGACCTTGTGGACCTTGTAGCGAAATTCATGTCGATATAAGAAGTGCCGAAGAAAAGGCGAAAGTAGACGGAAAATCATTGGTCAATCAAGATCATCCGCAAGTCGTGGAAATCTGGAATTTGGTGTTCATGCAATACAACCGAAAAGCGAACGGTACGTTGGAAGCCTTGCCAGACAAGCATATTGATACAGGAATGGGATTTGAACGTTTGTGCATGGTACTTCAAGGTGTGCAATCTAATTATGACACGGATGTATTTAAGCCTATAATTCGAGAGATTGAAACAATTACCAATAAGAAATATGGAAATTCGGACGCTTCAGAACAAAAAATTGATGTCGCTATTCGTGTGATTTCTGATCATGTGCGTGCGGTTGCTTTTTCCATTGCCGATGGACAATTGCCAAGCAATACCGGTGCAGGTTATGTGATTCGTCGCATCTTACGTCGTGCCATCCGCTACAGTTTTACTTTTTTAGATCAAAAAGAACCCTTTATTTACCGATTGGTAGATGTATTGAGCGAAAAAATGGGAAGCGCTTTCCCGGAATTGATCTCTCAAAAGCAATTGATAGAGAATGTCATTAAAGAAGAAGAGAATTCATTTTTACGAACTTTAGATCAAGGTTTGGTATTACTGAACCGGATTGTGGAAGAGTCAAAATCAAATACAATTACAGGAGAAAAAGCATTTGAACTTTATGACACCTTCGGATTTCCTATTGATTTAACAGCTTTGATTCTTCGCGAAAAAGGGTTGCAATTGGATGAAGCTGGTTTTCATTCCGAAATGAAAAAACAAAAAGAGCGTTCGCGTGCTGCAAGTGAGATGTCCACCGATGATTGGACGATTTTGATGCAGAATGGCAAAGAAGAATTTGTTGGCTATGATGTGCTGGAAGCCAATGCAAGAATTGCGAGATACAGAAAAGTAGTTTCAAAGAAAGATGGCGAAATGTATCAGTTGGCATTCGATAAAACACCATTTTATCCTGAAGGTGGCGGTCAGGTGGGAGATAAAGGCTATTTGGAAGATGCTCATGGCGATGTGGTTTATATTTTGGACACCAAAAAGGAAAACAACGTCATCATTCATTTTACTAAAAACTTACCAGGTCATTTAAACGAAAGTTTCAAGGCTGTTGTAGATGAAAAACAGCGCTACCGAACGGAGTGTAACCATACAGCGACACATTTGTTGCATCAAGCCCTACGGGAAATTTTAGGGACTCATGTCGAGCAAAAAGGAAGTGCAGTCCATTCAAAATATTTGCGTTTTGATTTTTCTCACTTTTCAAAAATGACTGATGAAGAATTGCGTGACGTCGAAAAATATGTAAATGCCAGAATTGAAGGAAAGCTACCTTTAATCGAAAAACGCCAAATCCCCATGCAACAAGCCATCGAAGAAGGCGCTATGGCTTTATTTGGTGAGAAATATGGCGACACAGTTCGTGCGGTACGTTTTGGTCAATCGATTGAATTGTGTGGAGGAACACATGTAAAAAATACCAGTGATATCTGGCATTTTAAGATCATGTCAGAAGGTGCCGTTGCCGCTGGGATTCGTCGTATTGAAGCCATTACCAACGATGCTGTAAAAACCTACTATCAAGATCACGACAAAGCATTTTTTCAAATGAAAAATTTGCTAAACAATGCTCAAGAACCGGTGAAGGCCTTGCAGAATTTGCAAGATGAAAACACGGACCTTAAGAAACAAATTGAAGTGTTATTAAAGGACAAGGCAAAAAACATCAAAGGCGATCTCAAAAATGAATTGAAGGACATCAATGGTGTGCAATTTTTGGCAAAACGATTGGACTTGGATGCTTCGGGCATCAAGGAC
>JBGSXJ010000256.1:0-2135 GCA_041751535.1 Aquaticitalea sp. | reverse complement strand
GGTTTCCAATCCTGGTGGAATCGATGGGAGCGTCCATGTTAAGGTTTGCCATTGATCTACTACCGTATTACCAACGTTTTGATTAGTGATTTGAAAAGCCGTACCTCCAGTAGTATTAGCCATTTTAATTCCTACCGTACCAACGTAATTTTTATTAATATCCATAGAAACTGTAAGATTGCTTGGTACTGCGGCATCAATTTCCCAAGTTCCAAAGACAGCATCTGCAAAGGTATTATTAACCCCAGCATAAAAAGCATTACCAGGTCCTACAATAACTTTCAATACTTTATTTACATTAGGATTAACCTCGCCTGGATCGGGATTATCTATTATCTCCGCAGAAGGAGGATTATTGTCAAATGTAAGCCAATTAGAGGCTACACCATCTGGATTTCCGGGTTCAAAGTCAAACAGGTACTCTTGCTGTTGAGCAAAACCATAAAACGCTGTCAAAAAAACAACTAATAATGTAATTTTTTTCATAATATTAAAGATTTAATTAATTTAAAAAAAAGCCAAATCGAACGCTCAATGCGATTATATTTGTAAAGCGTTAAAAGGAAGAATTAAAACTAATTTTTAATCAACTTCATAGTTTTGGTTCCGGAATCGCTTTCAATTTTAGCTATATACAAGCCTGAATTTAGATTGGTCGCACTGATTTGAACTCTTTGAGAATTTGGTTGAATCATTAAAACTTGCTTACCTAGAACATCAAAAACAGTTATGGTACGAATGTTTGTATTGCTTGAAACCGTCCATTTATCAACAGTTGGGTTAGGAAATACATTAAAGTTGGATGCTTCAAACTGATCTACAGACAATGTCGTGTTAGCACCAATAACGATACTTCCCAAATCATTGTAAGCTGCGTCAAAAGATGCATTGGAATTGATATTTACACCAATCACTTGAAAACCATATTGAATATGTTGTCCAACAGTTGACTGCGATGCATCAAGAGAGATTGTAAAATTCCCTGTTGATGAAATAGGATTCGTATAGGCTGTAACCGAACTGTAATCAGCAGCAAATACTTTTATGAAGGCTGAATAAGTAAAAGGCACAGAAAGACCAGTACTATTTAAGGTGTTGCTATTAACATTAGCATTAAATGAAAATGCTGTTCCTGCCAAGCCATCATCTTGAATATAAAAACTGGCATCCATTATTTTATTACCTTCTAGAACTCCCGTAGTTTGCCAGTAAGGAGCGGTGTCACCAATTCTATTTGGCTTTAAGGTCACTGTGTTGGCACCTGTGTCTACCTGAGCAATTAAATCTGCAACGCCCCAACTAGATCCAAACTGGTAAGCTCCACCATCAGCTGGCTTATTTGATACGTTCATGTATCCAAGCCAACCAGGAGGAGCTGTTGTCCCAGCAGTACTGGAGGCATTAAAATTAATGTCATTTTGAGCATTAACTGTTGTACTTACCATAAGGCAAGCCATAAAAATGTAAATTTGTTTCATAATCATTTGTTTTAAGGTTACTATTAATTTTTATAAACTTTCACATAATCAATACTAAATTCTTTAGGAAAAACAGAGTCATCAACTTCCGGACCTCCAAAATTTCCACCTATCGCAAGGTTTAAAATGATAAAAAAAGGTTGATCAAAAGGCCAAATATCCTCGTTCCTTACTTCTGGTGAAAATGTGTAAACCAATTGGTCATCTATATAAAATGAGATTGCCTCTTTAGTCCAGTTTGATTTATACACATGAAAACCGTCTTCTATCGTTTCATTGGTTGTTATGTGCGTGTTCTTTGATTGTCCGTGACTATCTTGTGTGTGCAAGGTTGTATGAATTTCATGAGGATTTTTGCCAACATACTCCATAATGTCTATCTCTCCACATTTTGGCCAACCAACTTCTGAAATATTGCTACCTAACATCCAAATGGCAGGCCATAATCCTTTACCTACGGCCAATTTAGCCCTGACTTCAATGGTTCCGTATTGAAATTCCAATTTGTCTTTGGTGGTTATTCTGCCAGATTGGTAAAGATTTTCTTTATGGGTTGCCGTAATTATTAAATGACCATCTTTGACCGTTACATTCTCTCTTGTGTAAGATTGCCTTTCGTTATTGCCCCATCCACAAAGGTTTGGACAACCATCGCCC
>JBGSXJ010000255.1:0-3594 GCA_041751535.1 Aquaticitalea sp. | reverse complement strand
GCAAAAATTAGATGTATATGCCAATATTAAATTCATTCAAACATTAACAAATAGAAATATTGTTTGTGGTATAGCGAGTGAAGAAGAAGATGATTTTATCTCCATCAACAGTCAAGATGAAAACCATCAAAATAAATACGTCGTTCTAATTGACCCTTTGGATGGATCCTCCAACATCGATGTCAATGTATCGGTCGGAACTATTTTCTCTGTTTATAGACGTGTGACGCCTGTGGGCACACCGGTTTTGCTTGAAGACTTTTTACAACCTGGCAACAGACAGGTTGCGGCTGGCTATGTTATTTATGGCACTTCCACCATGTTGGTTTATACTACTGGTGCGGGCGTCAATGGTTTTACATTAAATCCTGCGATAGGTACTTTTTACCTTTCACATCCCGATATGCAATATCCTGAAGATGGTAAAATCTATTCTTGTAATGAGGGCAATTATATCCATTTTCCAAAAGGTATAAAGGACTACATAAAATATTGCCAAATGGAAGAAGGCGACCGACCTTATACGTCGAGATATATCGGTTCATTGGTATCTGATTTCCACAGAAATATGATTAAAGGTGGTATTTATTTATACCCAAAAAGTTCTAGGGATTCCATCGGAAAATTGCGTTTGTTATATGAATGCAATCCTATGGCGTTTCTTGCAGAGCAGGCCAATGGCAAAGCAAGTGATGGTTTTCAAAGTATTCTGGACATACAACCAACCGAGCTCCATCAACGTGTGCCATTTATATGTGGAAGTAAAAACATGGTAGAAAAATGTGAAGAGTTTATGCGGAATTCAAAATAAGAGTGGTATCACAGCAAATAGGATCAATCCCTATCTGTTCATGTGCTTAATTTCATCAATAAAGGTATCCAAATCAACGCCTTCACTTACCAAGTTTAAAGCTTTATCAACTACATACATCACATTATTTGGAGAAAATCCTAAACCTACTCCAATTTTTTTCAGCAGAAGGACTTGTTTCTCGTCCTTGATATGATCAGCATATACCATACGTGCCAAATCGAACAAACGCTCCAAACGTCTATCATAAGAAGTTGGTGGATTTATGGGATGGGATTGATAATTTTTTAGAATCAATTTATAATCGGGTGCACTAATATCCAAATTACGGGCCAAACGATCCAAAAACGCTTTTTCTTCGTCAGAAATAACACCATCGTCCATTGCTACTCTAACAATTGCTGCAAAATGATCTTCATTTCGTTTTTTAAATCCGCTATCAAATAAATCTGAAATTGACATATCTTTCTTGTGTTTAACTTCCCTTGCTTAAGGTGTGCAAAATTACATATTTTTTTTAGTAATAAAATACAATCCCTCATGAAATTGATCGTCTATTCTAAAAAAACTTACTCAAAATGAAGATCAAATTACGTTTTGATATAAAAGCAAATTTTTAAAAATAAAAATAAAAAAAAGGATAGTGTAGGCTATCCTTTTTGAGCTATTGTGTTTTAGTGTTAAAACATGATATTGTAAGTAACCCCAAGACCCACAACTTGAATGTCTATATCATTTTCAGTAAATGTGTGTTGGTAAAATCCATAAAGGTTCCATTTTTCATTATGGTAACCTATTTGTGGGTTTAAATACAACCCACCGCTGTTGTTATCGATATTTGTCAAGAAGCCATATCCAAAATCAGAGCCTATAAACAGCCCTTCCGATTGAAAATAATATCGTGCAAAACCAGCTAAAGGAATTAATCCAAAATCTTCTGCACCATCCTTACCGAAAAAATGATTGTAACCAGAAGCTACACCAATTCCAAAATTAGGATTTACCAAATACTGACCTCTAAAATCGGCACCTAATGTGAAGGAGCTAAAATCGGAGGTATCACCGATTGGAAGACCAACATTCAATCCGGCTTTCAGCCAAGAATTGTCAGAGGTGACGTCTATTTCTGTTTGTTGCGAAAAAGCAAAACTGGTTACTAATAAACTGAATACTAATAAGATTTTTTTCATTTTTAAAGTTTGTTTTAAGTTAATTATCAAGCCATATATCAAAATCCATGCCACATTTGTAAGAATTATATTACTGCTTGTTGGTCAGGTCTTTATCTTAATGTCAGCGGGAGTTTTTTTGTAATCATAAGTGGTTATGTTGGCCATCATTCCTATGGAAATACAATAATATCTACGCATCGAAGTTTCCATTCAGAACGGCCTTGCCAATACTTTGGGTTTATGGAAATATATTCTCTAAAGATTTGATGGGATCCTGGAAATTGAAAAACACCAAGAAATTCGATTTTCTGACCAACAATTTTATAAAACTTAACCTTTATATTTGCACAAAATAAATTGACTTGAGTAAATCACATCTCTCGCAACGCTATGCACAGACTTTGCAAACGCAAAATCTGCGACTTGCCATTGCCAATAATGGTTCAAAAACACATTTAAAAGGGCTTGTTGGTTCTTCTTTTTCATTCTTAATTTCCGAGTCATTCAAACAGAGTGATCTCCCTTTTTTACTGGTTTTCAACGATAAAGAAGAAGCGGCTTTTTATTTGAACGATTTGGAATTATTGCTCAATGATAAGGATGTGCTTTTTTACCCAGGCAGTTATCGTCGTCCATATCAAATAGAAGAAACCGATAATGCCAATGTGCTGCTGCGCGCCGAAGTATTAAACCGTATCAACTCACGCAAAAAACCAGCGATCATAGTGACATATCCTGACGCACTTTTTGAAAAAGTAGTAACGCGGAAGGAATTGGAGCGTAACACCTTAAAAATTTCCATCAACGATAATCTCTCCATAGATTTTGTAAATGAAGTATTGTTTGAATATCAATTTAAACGTATGGATTTTGTAACCGAACCTGGCGAATTCTCTGTTCGTGGTGGTATTGTGGATGTATTTTCATTTTCCAACGATGCACCATATCGAATTGAATTCTTTGGTGACGAGGTGGAAAGCATCCGAACTTTTGACGTGGAAACACAACTTTCCACAGAACAGGTTAAAAAAATCAATATCATTCCCAATGTAGAGAATAAATTCCTAGAGGAAAATAGGGAAAGTTTTCTGAAATATATTGCTTCTAAAACAGTGGTATTTACCAAAAATGTAGATTTGCTTATTTCACGGATTGATGATTTTTTTGGAAAAGCCGAGGAAGCTTTCAAAAAACTTTCAAAAGACATCAAACACGCATCGCCAGAGGAATTATTCTGCAACTCCCAATTGTTGAAAAAACAGTTGATGGAATTTACACTGGTGGAATTTGGAAGTTCTTCGGTAATGTCAAGCAGTTCAGTGAGTTCTCATACCATTGAATTCAACACGTCACCTCAACCTTCATTCAATAAACAGTTTGACCTGCTGATTGAAAACCTTAACACATTTCACACTAAAGGTTATACCAATTACATTGCTTGTGTGAGTGAACAACAAGCCAAACGATTTCATGACATATTTGAAGATGTAGATCAGGATGTCCATTATAAAACCATAGTGTTATCCCTTTTTCAAGGGTTTATAGATCATGATAATCAAATCACCTGTTACACTGACCATCAAATTTTTGAGCGTTATCATAAGTTTCATC
>JBGSXJ010000254.1:0-14825 GCA_041751535.1 Aquaticitalea sp. | reverse complement strand
CTCAACACTCAATTGTTCTGGACGTTGGTCAAAGATAGCATTTGCTTTTAAATTATCAGAAAGATTGAAAGTTTTTAAACTGTTGCGCAATGTTTTTCGACGTTGTTGAAATCCGGTTTTTACGATTTTAAAAAATAAGATTTCATCGCAGGGAAGCCTGTAGTTTTGCTTTCTCTTCAACAACAACACACCAGAATCGACTTTTGGCGGTGGACTAAAAACTTCGGGTGGAACGGTAAAGAGGTATTCGGCATCATAAAATGCCTGTGTCAATACCGAGAGAATGCCATAGACTTTACTGCCTTCTTTGGAACAGATGCGCAAAGCCACTTCTTTTTGAAACATCCCAGAAAATTCGGGAATTTGATTGCGCATTTCCAAGGTCTTAAATAGGATTTGAGATGATATGTTATACGGAAAATTGCCGATTATGGCGAATGGCTCATCGTTAAAAATCGTGGTTAAATCGTATTTAAGAAAATCCTTTTCAATAATACGCTCACCTAGATTGAGATAGTTGGCTTTTAGGTATTCAACCGATTCACGATCGATCTCTATGACATGTGTTATAATGTCTTTTTGAAGCAGATATTTGGTCAAAACGCCCATACCTGGACCAATTTCTAGAATGTGTTTATAGCCTTTTAGCGAAAGTGAATCGGCGATTTTTAATGCAATGGTTTCATCATTCAAAAAATGTTGACCTAAATGTTTTTTTGCTCTTACTTGATGGTTAGGATTGTTGGAATGATTTGCCACGAATACACGAATGTTTGGATTAAAGCTGGACGATGGATACCTGAAGGACGAAGATAAGGAAAGTAGTTCGTAAAGTCATAAAGATGTAAGGTTTGTTATTTTAAATAAGGCTTTTTTTGAACATTAAAGATGAATAATTTGCCTGTTTAAAAACCATTAAGGCATTAAGAGTCATTAAGAATTGCTTAATGACTTTATGGTCTTAATTTCTTAATGGTTAAAGGGAAAGAGTTTTTTTAATCACATTTCTTTTACTAATCAAACTTCACAGAATACTCGTCAATCACTTCCAGTTCTGTGCGGAATGCCAATACTTTGTCGGCAAAATGTGTTACTGCTTCTTGTCGCAACGCATCTGCAAAATCTCGGTAATAACGCTCAAGATCTTCGCGTGATTTTGCTCTGTATTGTACGGAATATGTAGCGCTTTCCGGGTCGTCTTCCACTAACACACGCGTTAATTTTGCTTCAATAAAACAACCCGTAGACAATACGTGAGGAATGTGCTCTTTGATCCAAATGAGCCATTGTTCATGCACACTGGAATCTATATTTGATGTTACATTGTATATAATCATAAATAAAAATTAAATGGTAAATATTCAAGCACCAAATTCCAAATGAGTTTTTGGGATACATAATTTATTTGTTCATTGTCTAAAAAGACGGACTCCTTCTATAAAACTAATTAATGGTATCACCTCTCAACATCCTGAATTTTTTTCGGGCTTCTACAGCATAAATACTGTCTGCATGTTTGAAAATCAGTTGTTCATAAAGATCTTTTGCTTTTTGTGGCTCTCCTAATATATTGTTATGTATTTCCGCCAAAAAGTATATGGCATCATCGGCAAGGATTTCATCTGCATAATTAGCAATGATGGTTTGGTAATTGACCATGGCCTTGTCATATTGTTTTTTCTTCTCAAATAGTTGCGCTTGTTTTAACAGCGCTTCATCTTCGATACTTTCACCTTTGTGCTCGGTCAAAATTTGATCTAGCAAGCTTATGGCTTCGTCCGTTCGGTTTTGAAACGCCATTAAATCCGCTTTAGCATAGAGTTTTAATGCCACAAAAAGGGAATCTTCATATTTGTTATCGGAAATGAGCAGTTTTAAATCAAGGGCATCATTAGCAATCAGTTGCGATGTAGAAGCTTTTAGGATTTTTAATTGCGATTCTGCCCATTCAAAATCACCTTTGTAATAACTGGTTTTTGCGACTTTAAACCTGGCTTCCTGCGAGATGACGCTATTTTTGAGATTGGCTTGTATTTGGGAATAGTAAATCAAGGCTTCGTTGAATTTCTCCTGAAATACTAAAATATCCCCTAACTTCAATTTGACACTTGCTTCTTGAAATGGCGAAACATTCAGTTGAAGGCTTTTTTTTAGGAAATCGCTCGCCTCTTGAGGTTTTCTCAAATGGAAGGCCAAAAAATCGGCATATGCAATTTGTAATGATAGCGTTTGCTCAAAAGCTCCATATTGCTTAAATAAATCTAAATATTTTTGATTGATGGCACCATATTCTTTTACACTGGCATTTGCGACTTCGATCTCCAACAGGTATTGATTTGCCAAGAGCTTGGTTTCGATATCCTGTGTGGTTTCCAGCACAAAACTGAAAATGTCTGTCGCTGTTTCATTCTGATTTTCATTTACAGCCATTACTGCCAAATCAATGATCCGTTCCAAACTTTCCTGATTCCGTTTATAGAGTGCCTTTTCTTGTGTGAATGATTTACCGTAATCTTTTTCCTGAACAAACAACCAACTCAATAAATCGTACCAAAAATCATAGGGCTGTGATTGCAGTTTTTTTAGAAGCAGCTTCTTTAAAATAAGGTTGCCATCGCCTTCCTTGTTTTCTGATACAAAATCACTAAAGGCGCGTTTTGCATTATTGATAAAAGCGGGTTTGGTGGCGATATAATCGATGTAATTGGAAAACATTTCTTCGACATTGCCTTGTTCGCCATAAATCTGTGCCAATTGAATATTAAAATTGAAATTGGGATTGAGCTCCATCCCTTTTTTGTATGCTAAAATAGCTTCGTCCAAAAGTGAGCGATCTTCTAATTGATGCGCTATCCCAAAAACATAATTGGGGTTTTCTTCAATCTTAGAAAATGCTTGGTCATAATAGCGTTTTGCGGATTGCATGCTGTCTTGAAGCTGATAATTATAGCCCAATTCAACCAATAGCATTGGATTTTCGTTTGTAGCAATTAATTCTTGCAGTAGCTGCTGTACCTGATCATACTGTTTTAACTGCTGCTGTGTTTTTATAAGCTGAAAGAGGTAATTATTGTTTGCAGGATTTTTTTGATGTAATTGCTGATAGCCAATAAGCGCCTTTTCAAATTCACCGCGCTTAAAATAATCATTGGTCAATTCTTCACTTTGCGAAAAGAGCAAACTGCTACATAGTAAACAGATGAAGGTGACAAACGTTTTCATGAGACTAATTTTTGTAAATATAATAAATGGGATAACTTCTTATTGTGAATGTTATGATAAAAAAAATGCCTGAACGTTAATTCAGGCATTACCATCAAAATAAATGTGCTATTAATCATTACTTTTAAAAATGATTCAATTATTTTGGTTTGGCTCTTTTATATAGGTTCACTCTTTGAAAGCACTTGCTAGTTTCTAAAATAAAATTTTAGTTACCATAACGACCAATGATGCAAGCAAAACGAGGCGCATAAAATTTTTCATATCGTGGTTGGTTTAATTATGATGGCTAACTTCTAGAATATTTCTGACAAAACAAAAAAAAATCATAAAAAATCGTTGAATAACGTCATATTTACGCATTTAAACGATTTATACACTTAAAATTCCTACAAATTAAATAATATCAAATCCTGTGTAAGGGATTAAGACGTCTGGAATTTTAATGCCATCTTCGATTTGATAATTTTCCAAAATACCAGCGAGAACTCTTGGAAGCGCGAGCGAACTTCCATTTAGTGTATGTGCGAATTCGTTTTTTCCATCCGCATTTTTGAATCGGAGTTTTAAACGATTGGCCTGAAATGTTTCAAAATTAGACACCGAGGATATTTCCAACCAGCGGTCTTGAGCTGTAGAAAATACTTCAAAATCATAGGTAAGCGCAGAAGTAAAACCTAAATCGCCACCGCATAAACGCAAAATTCTATAAGGTAACTTTAGTTCCTGCAAAATGGTTTTGACATGAGCCACCATTTCATCAAGAGCATCATACGAACGCGATGGATGTTCTATACGCAAAATCTCAACTTTATCAAATTGATGCAGACGGTTAAGTCCTCTTACATGAGCGCCATAACTTCCTGCTTCACGCCTAAAACAAGGGGTGTATCCTGTAATTCCGATTGGCAATTCACTTTCATTAAGTAATACGTCCCTAAAAATGTTAGTACCTGGCACTTCAGCCGTCGGGATGAGATATAAATTGTCTTCTGTAACATGATACATCTGGCCTTCTTTGTCAGGTAATTGTCCCGTTCCAAAGCCAGACGCTTCGTTTACCAAAAGCGGTAACTGATATTCTGTATAGCCAGCAGCCGTATTTTTATCAAGAAAATATGAAATCAAAGCACGCTGTAATTTGGCGCCTTTTCCTTTATAAACCGGGAATCCTGCACCTGTGATTTTGTTGCCGAGTTCAAAGTCGATGATGTCATATTTTTTAGCTAATTCCCAATGCGGCATCGCGTTTTTATGCAATACTGGAATATCACCTTCCCTGAAAACCTCTTCGTTATCGGTTTCTGAACTTCCCGCTGGTACCAATGAGCAGGGAACATTCGGAATTTTGTACAACAATTGGTTCAACGCATCTACCTTTTCATTGAGTTGATCGCCAAGGGTTTTGGATTCATCCTTTAGTTGGCTGGTTTTTTCCTTTAATATATTGGCTTTCTGGGTTTGGCCGGATTTATACAAGTTCCCAATTTCTTTTGACAAATTATTTGACTCTGCCAGCACATTATCCAATTGTGTTTGCAAACGTCGTCTGTCTTCATCCATGGAAATGACATCGTCGATCATTTGTGTGGCATCGATATTTCGCTTTGCCAAACCTTTGATAACGGCTTCCTTGTGATCCCTAATAAATGGTACTTGTAACATGGTATTTTATTTGAAGGCAAAAATAAGTAAATTTTAGACTCTAGTTGTCAGTCTTCAGGTTTCGGTGCAATTTTTTTAAGAAACAGCAAATTTGATTTATTCCCTAATTTTAGTGTCTCTCTTCTTTCTATTATATGGATCTTCCTGAACTGATGGCAATAACCATTCGCTATGTTTTAGTGGATTCCATGGGATGCTGGCAAGATCAACTTCGGGATCGATAAGAGGTTGCATGTCTTTGCCGTTGACTCGCACATTGGCATTTACAAAAACTTTGACATCAACACCCTTTTTCGCAAAGTCTTTTTTGAGATGTTGAGCAAACTGCCAAATGACATCAGGTTTTGTACTTGCCGTTCGTTGTTGATTTTTGGATAGATAATCATCCATTTTAATTGGAATCACCACATTTGTTTTTGCGTCAATGACCCTATAATTGGTATATCCACTTTTTGACCGCAGCATCATACGCCAAGACAGCCTGTGGCCTTCTTCCGTCCAGAGAACATCATCTTTTATAAACCAATGGCGCAGTGGCAATGCAATTTGAATGATAAAATACAGACTTAAAACCGCCACAAAAGGTGTTTTGTAATCGGGGATTATTACTTCAGATTCGGTATAAAGTGGTTTTTGTCTTAAAAAAATATTGCGAATTGTTTTGGGTTCAAAGAAGAACAATGAAAATGCTATTGACAGATAGGGAAATATTCCAATTTGAAATACAAATGAATTGAACAGGTGGAAAAACAGTGAAATGAAAAATGCCCATTTTCGAGTGGGTTTAAAAAGGAGCAGCGGAATGATCAATCCGTCAAATAAAATGCCACCATAGCTCACAACATAATGAAGCCATTGTTCTTGCAACAATTCCCCAACGATGGCATAGTCCTTTTTTCCTCTTAAAATGACTTCCATAACAGACCCATTCAACCAATCAGGATACAATTTTGCAATGGATGCGTAAGAATACACAATAAACATTTGCAGAATAAATACGAAACTGCACCATTGAGGCATTGAGATGTTCTTGATATTTGGATTTAACTTCGCATCGACTGACAAATATCGGTTGGCAGGCTGAAATACCATGATGGAACTCAATAACATCAAAAGGTAATAGTGGTTGTTATAAGACGATTTTTGCATTAAATACGTTGCTGACCACATCAAGGTAAAAGCGATCATGCTCAGGCGATATTTATAGCCCACCATAACGAGCAATCCAAAAAGGCCCATCACTGCATAAAAAACATACATCCATTGTCCAGGAAGTGGTTGCAACCATTCAAATCCTATAAAAGAAAAGGTGAATTTTGGTTGCATTAAATTTCGTTCCACCCATCCGGTAAAAATGGCTCCTACACTTTCCAGAAATATGAGCAGTCCAAAAGCGATCCTAAAGACAATCAATGCACTATTGTCAATGCGTGTGAATAAAAATTTAACCATGAGTTTCCAGAAATTGTTTGGCGTTACTTTTATCTTTTTTTAATTGCGTTTTGAGCAAATCTACGGAATCAAATTTACGCTCGTCACGAAGACGTTCCAAAATTTCAATGGTAACGGTATCATGATAGATATCAGCATCAAAATTAAAAAAATGAGCTTCTATGGATTGTTGCGTTCCGTCAACCGTTGGGTTGGTGCCAATATTCATCATTCCAAAAACGATCTGTTTTTGAAGAATTCCTTTTATGACATATACACCATTTTTGGGAATCAGTTTATAATCTTTCTCAATATGAATGTTTGCTGTCGGAAATCCAATTTGTTTTCCCAGTCCTTTGCCCTTAATCACATCTCCACTTATAAAATAGTGATAACCCAAATAGGAATTTGCTGTTGCAATATCACCTTGATTAAGGGCTGTCCTGATTTTTGTAGAACTCACTGAAACATCCTCTACGTCCTGCACTGAGATTTCCTCAACCTCAAAACCGAATTCCTTTCCATAAATCTTTAAGTCATCGATGTTGGCACTTCTATCTTTTCCAAATTGGTGGTCGTATCCAATGATGATATGCTTTGCATTAAGTTGGTCTACTAAAATTTTTTTTACAAAGTCATGGGCTGATAATTGTGAAAATTGCTTGGTAAAAGTTTGAATTACCATTTGGTCCAATCCCAAGGACAGCAACAAAGCTTCGCGCTCGTCGATGGTATTCAATAGTTTAATGTTTGAGTTTTTTTGCAACACCATCCGCGGATGCGGAAAAAAAGTTAATACAACAGATTGCAAATTCATTTCTTTTCCAACTTTGATAAGACGCTTAATGATTTTTTGATGCCCAACATGTACGCCATCAAACGTACCGATAGTAACCACCGATGGGAGTGTGTTTTTCGAACTAAAGTTTTTAAGGTAATCCAAAGACAAAAATTTTTGTAAAAATACTGACTTTAGGACAATATAAAGTGTCAAAATTTAATCAATAGTTTGGAAGTTGATGCTATTTGATCATAAAAGTTTCAGAGATGTGATTGATAATTTGAGGAACTTCAGTGGTTTTAAAAGAAAGATCGATTTGATATGTGTCATTCTCTCTTGTTATAATTAAAAGACGCCCATCTGTGATTTTATAATAACCGGTTAACCCCTTGCAATAGCACAACCTACCAAAAAGCAATTTCACCTGATTTAAGTCTAAATCTATTAGTTCAATCTCAAGGTGATCCTTGGTGATTTCGAGATAAATAAGTTCAGTGTAGCCACCATCAACAGTATTAGGTTGTTCATCCCTTTTATATTCAAATTTTAAAATAATGGCATCACTCGTAGAAAACTGTGGGTACATTGCGCCAGTATCATCGGTTAAAATTTTCATGGATGAATTTGGGATGGTTTCAAAAAGACAGGAACCATCGTTAGGGCAAGCAGTTGATGAAATCAATTTGTTTTCATTATTAGAGTTGTCATTAGAGATTGTTGATGTTTTGCATGCAAACAACAAGAATATGGCAAAAAAAATGAAGTTTTTATGGATAAACATAAATTTAAAATTCAGTTTTTAGTATTTTAGGCGACTAAACTATGAAAAAATTAATCTAACATTAATTAAAGTTATTCAAATGAAACAACAATACGCCCTTTTTTATCTATTTTTTGTGTCAATCTTCTTTTTTTCGACAGCTCTATTTGCACAGAATATTGAGCCATTATGGACGAAAACAACCAAAGCTGAAACATTTTTAAAAACACAGCTTTATGAACGAAATGAACCAGCAGTGGTCAATTATTACAAATTAAACCTTGAAAGTTTAAAAACCATTGTGCAAAACGCGCCGGAAAGAGGTACTTATACTTCGAATGTTATCTTGAATTTTCCTAATATCGACGGAAAACTGGAATCTTTCAGAATTGAAGAAGCATCAAATATGGCTGAAGAATTACAGGCTGAATATCCCGAAATACGATCGTATATAGGGTATGGCATTACAAATCCGAGAGCTGTATTAAGATTTAGTGTGTCACCTCAAAAAGGATTGAGTAGCATGGTTCTATCAGACAAAAAGACTGTTTTTATCGAACCTTATTCACAAGATCTAACGACCTACCGTGTTTATATCAGAACAGAAATGGATGTAGATGTCAATCAATTTGTCTGCGAAACAGAATATATGGAGCAAAGCAAAGATTTTGATGATGCAATTGAAACTGCCAATAGGAATGCCAATGACGGAAAGTTAAGAACCTTTCGCTTGGCCTTGGCATGTACCGGCGAATATGCTTCTTTTCATGGAGGAACTGTCCCTGCGGTAATTGCGGCAATGAATACTTCCATGACCCGTATCAATGGTGTTTTTGAAAGAGATATGGCTATTCGCATGGTGTTGGTTCCCAACAATTCAAATGTTATTTTTTTAAATGCTGCTACCGATCCTTATACCAATAATAGTGGTGGGGCTATGTTAAATGAAAATCAATCGGCGTGCAATACCTTTATAGGTAGCGCAAATTATGATATCGGGCATGTATTTAGCACAGGCGGTGGAGGAGTTGCACAATTAAACTCACCATGTACTTCAGGAAAAGCTCGCGGCGTAACAGGTTTACCATCGCCAGTAGGTGATGCTTTTGATATTGATTTTGTTGCCCATGAGATGGGTCATCAATTCGGGGCCAATCACACTCAAAATAATGACTGCCAAAGATCTTCCAAATCTTTTGAGCCTGGAAGTGGATCAACTATTATGGGATATGCTGGTATTTGTGCACCAAACGTTCAATTTAGTAGCGACGACTATTTCCACAGAGAAAGCATAAGGGAAATGTGGCTTAATATTACTGCAGGTGCCAGTCAATGTGCAGCACAATCAAATACCAATAATAGTGCACCTGTGGCCAATGCAGGAGCGGATTTTACAATTCCAAGATCAACTCCCTTTATCTTAAAAGGAGCTGCAACTGATGCAAATGGAGGAAACACTCTAACCTATTGTTGGGAGCAAATGGACGCAACCCCTGCGCCGATGCCGCCAATTCCTTCATCTACCGTTGGTCCAGCATTTAGATCGTTAGATCCAATGACATCTCCAAATAGGTATATGCCAGCCTTACCAACCGTATTATCAGGATCAACTTCCTCCACATGGGAAGTTGTACCATCTGTTGGAAGAATAATGAATTTTCACCTCACCGTTAGAGATAATGTTGCAGGAGGCGCGAGTACTTCCACCGATGCAATGGTCGTGACTACAGCTAGTACTTCAGGACCATTTGTTGTAACGTCGCAAAATAGCAATGTCACATGGCAGGTAGGCTCAAATCAAACCATCACCTGGAATGTTGCGAATACCAATGTTGCGCCTGTCAATACTCCGAATGTCAATATTTTATTGTCAACTAATGGAGGTGCCTCGTTCCCCATTGTTTTAGCTTCTGGTGTTCCAAATACTGGATCTTTTAGTGTTACTGTGCCTAACAATGTAACCAATCAGGCAAGAATTATGGTTGAAGGAGCGGGGAATATATTCTATAATGTTAACAGCACAAACTTTCAAATAATTACATCTGAATTTGTAATGAATTTTGCAAACTCCAATGTTTCAGTTTGTCAACCTAACAATGCCGTATATAATTTTACGTACAATACTTTTAACGGATTTTCTGAAACTACAACTTTTTCAGCTACAGGTGTTCCTGCAGGAGGAAATGTTACTTTTTCACCCCCAACAGCAACATCAAATGGAACAGCTGTAACTATGACGGTTTCAAATACTGCAGCTATTGCTCCGGGAACCTATACGATAACGGTTGCAGGTACGGCTTCGTCGACTACAAAAACTACGAATGTTACGCTTAATGTATATAGTACAACACTTGCTGCAGCAACATTGACCTCACCAGCCAATGGTGCCACAAATGTTTCTAATTCTCCAACATTGACATGGAACCCAAATTCAAACGCTCAAGAATACCTTGTGCAGGTCGCAACCGATCCAGGTTTTTCAAATATAGTTAATTCGGCAACAGTAACTACACCATCGTATGTGGCTTCTTTGAACCCAAATACGCTTTATTATTGGAGAGTTACATCTTCAAATCAATGCACCACAGCTTCTCCTTCGAGTGTGTTTAGTTTTACTACTGCAAGCATAACCTGTGGCTCATATACGGCAACAGATACACCAATTGCTATTTCTCCAGTAGGTGCAGGTTTGAGTTATACTTCAACCATAAGCATACCAGAAAACTTCCCAATCAACGATATTAATATAAAAATTAATATTCAACACACGTGGGTGAATGATTTGGATGTTTCTTTGACCAGTCCGACGGGTACAGTTGTAGTATTATCCTCAAACAATGGTGCAGATGGAGCAGATAATTATACAAATACCGTTTTTGACCAACAAGCAACAACACCGATTACGAGTGGAAGTGCGCCTTTTACAGGCAGTTTTATTCCAGAAGGAAATTTATCATTACTAAATGGTCAAATGTCAGGCGGCAACTGGACATTAACAGTTGTGGATGATTTTAACCTAGATGGTGGATCGATCAATGAGTTTACAATCCAATTATGTGTTGAAGGCACTCTAGGTATTGAAGAACATGAACTTTCAGAATTCATAATCTTCCCGAATCCAAACAAAGGAGAGTTTACCATCAAATTAAATTCAACATCAAATTCCAACATCAAGGTTGATATTTTTGATATAAGGGGACGTATCATATTTGCTGATATTTACAGAAACAATTCACAGTTCAACCAAACTATTAGTTTAAACAATGTACAGGCTGGTATGTATTTGGTAAGAGTAACCGATGGAGATAGACATTCAACGAAAAAAATTATTGTTGAGTAAGGTACTGTCTTATTCACGACAAAAAGGGGTGGCAAGAATTTGCTTCCCCTTTTTGTTTTATGAATATATGCTAATGAAACAATAAATCATTAGTTTGAATTCTTTTGACTTTTAATGTTAGTATAACAATTTCTAACAATCCTATAATTAACATTGATTCCCCTTGAGGTAATCAATATATTAAGTATTTTTGGCGATATTTTAACCTATAAAACCCCTATAATGATTAAAACAATTACCCTTAATATGAAGCATCTTGTTGGAATCATGATGTTTTTGATGTGTAGTACCCTGGTTTTTTCACAAGAAAAAAGCTGCGGTATGGAAACTTATATGCAAGAGATGATGATGGATGCAGATTTTGCGAGAGAACATGCAGCCAATCAATTAAAATTTCAGGCAGAAATTGCACAAATGCTACAAAAAGATGGTTTTGCACAGAGACGAAATCCGATGGTGATTCCTGTTGCCATACATTTTCCAGAAGGAAATGAAGTCAACAGGCCTTGTTTGGAAGCTTTGGCACAAAATCAAATCGATATTTTAAATGCCGATTACACAGCAACCAATTCTGATATCTCACTTTGGGGACCTGCGAGTGTGTTTTATCCGGGTACCAATACAGGATCTGTAGATATTTATTTTTGTTTGGCTACCTTGAATCATCCTGCAAACACAGATGCTCAATTGGTGGAGGGAGGACCAGCAGTTACTATTGGATGGAATTTTGGCAATGGAACAAGTACAGATTCGAGATGGGGAGGCTATATGAATTTTGTGGTTAAGAATATTGCTGATTTAGGATTTTCACCGCTTGGTGGAAGTATTGCTGCGGGTAATTCAGTGACCATGGATAACAATGCCTTTGGTTCAGGAGCAGGTTGTGTAGGTTTTGTGCCAGCTGGACCCTATAATCTTGGCAGGACGGTAACGCATGAATTGGGACATTTTTATAATTTGAATCATACCTTTGGTTTGACCAATGGTTGTGGAGCCGATGATGATGGTATAGCAGACACACCTCAAGTGGCTGCCCCAACCTATGGCTGCCCAGGAAATGGCACGGTCAATGGCTGTATTGCGGGTCAAAAGGCCTTAACCATGAATTATATGGATTATACCAATGATGCCTGTATGTATATGTTTAGTGTAGGCCAAGCAAATGTGATGGCTGCTTACCTGAACGTTCTTCAAGGTCAATTTAAACCCAATGTTACACAGTGCACTTTTGGCCCTGATTTCTTAATGGTTACGGCTAACGGCTCTCAATCGGCCTGCCCTTCTGCAGGATCGGTCGTCTATAACTTTACCTTCACATCGCAAGAAGGATTTAATGAAAACACTGTTTTTTCTGCATCCGGACAGCCATCAGGATCATCTGTTACCTTTAGCCCTGCATCGAGAAGCACCACTGGAGCGTTTACTATGACCGTTGGTAATTTAGGTGGAGCAGCATTGGGAGATTATACGATTACAGTAACAGGCACCTCGTCATCGATAACGAATACTAAAAATGTAGCTTTAACCATTAGCAATTCACCGTGTGTTTCTAATGGCAATATGACCTATCAGACAAGTACAACAGGTGTAACATTTAATACCATCAATAATTTAAACTCTGGGAAATCAGCCGGTGGCTATGGAAATTTTACTGCGCTTTCTACAAATGTTAACAGAAATAGTAGCTATCCTTTAACTGTTAAAGTTAATACCCATGGTAATTACACAACTCAAACCAAAGTTTGGATTGATTGGAATCAAAACTGTAGCTTTAATGATGCTGGAGAGGAATATATACTCGGTAATGCCTTAAATGTCACAAATGGTAACACGAGCGCATCCCCTTTATCCATTACTGTTCCTGCAGGTGCAACTTTAGGAAGCACTTCAATGCGAATCGCCACAAAATACGTTCACCCTGTTGGTGATCCAGGTCTGCCTATGCCTTGTTTGACAGGTTACGATGGTGAAACTGAAGATTATACGATTTCCGTTCAATCTGCTTTAAGTGTGGATGAATTTGGAGTGGGCAGTGTCTCTATTTTCCCTAATCCTAATAATGGGCAATTCACAGTGACTTTAAATTCAGTGGATAGTGATAAAGTGATGATAACGGTTTATGACATCAAAGGTAGAAGAATCTATGACACTACATTTGAAAATGCTTCAAACTTCAATCAGGTCATTAATTTGAACGGCGTACAGGCTGGAATGTATCTCGTTATGATAAGTGATGGTCAGAGACAAGCCACCAAGAAAATCATTGTAGAATAATATAACAATTGATTTTAATTGTATAGAAAAGAGAGACATTGTCTCTCTTTTTTTTATGCACCATTAAAAGTATTCATGGTGTTGTTTATACCAGCAGTTCCAAAGGACTTTATGAGTTCTACGGATTTATCCAAGCGCTCGGTAAGTTTGGCATCTTCTTCAGCGCTCCATTGTCCTAGCACATAATCCACTTGCCGACCTTTGCTAAAAGCATCATTGATTCCAAATCGGAAACGGTTGTAAGTGGTGGTTTGTAGTTTGTCCTGAATATCCTTTAGTCCATTATGGCCTCCATCGCTTCCTTTGGTTTTTAGCCGAATTGCGCCAAATGGTAAATTTAAGTCATCCGTGATAATGAGCAAATTTTCCATTGGGATGTTTTCTTTGGTCATCCAGTAAATCACTGCTTTTCCGCTTAAATTCATATAAGTGCTTGGTTTTAAAAATATAAATTGGCGGCCTTTGAATTTATAAGTGGTTACATCGCCCAGTTTCTGAGTTGCAAAGGTTAGATCTTCTTGTTTGGCAAAAAAATCAAGGATTTTGAAACCTATATTATGTCGTGTATTGGCATATTCATCGCCAATATTTCCTAAACCAACAATTAAATATTTATTCATAGGATGTGCTTCATCTGGTGCTGAAGTGTTACGTGCTTTAAAGCAATTGAACAAAGACCTGAACATTCATTTTTTTGTAAAAATAAAAAAAGCATCCTGAATTAACAGAATGCTTTCGTTTTATTAAATAATTAGATTTACTCTTGACCTTCAGATGGTGTTTCTGTTGCTGTTCCTTCTGCGCCTTCCCCTGCTTCCGCTGCAATAGCTTCAGCAGCTGCTTCTTCCTCTTCTTCAAATTCAGCCACACTAGCTCTAGAACGTCTTACTTGACATACTACAGTGTTATCTGGATGTAAAAATTTGTAATCAGGATTGGCCAAAGAAGTAATGTACAATTTGCTTCCGATTTTTAAAGGTGTAATATCAGCCTCAACAAAATCAGGTAAATTGGAAGGTAGAGCCTTCACTTTTAATTTACGTTGATTTCTACGAAGTACGCCACCATTTAAAACACCTCTTGACGTTCCAATAATATGAACAGGGATGTCCATGGCAATTTCTTTGTCTTCAAATAACTGATAAAAATCCACATGAAGGATTCTATCGGTTACAGGGTGAAACTGAATGTCTTGCATGATAGCATTTAAAGACGTTCCTTTTTCTAGGGCAATCACAACTGTATGCGCATTAGGCGTGTAAACCAGTTTAGAGAAGGCCAATTCAGGTGCAGAGAAATGAAATGGTTTGTCTCCTCCGTATAATACGCAAGGAACCTGACCAGCATTACGT
>JBGSXJ010000253.1:0-8578 GCA_041751535.1 Aquaticitalea sp. | reverse complement strand
ATCGACCAACATGACGTGTTCGGCATTTTCTTTGTCATCGATGGCCAAGAGTTTTGCCAATTCGGCGTCATTCTCGTCATTTCCGGTGCGTTTAAAAGTCCCTGCGATGGGATGGATTTCTGCTTTACCATTATTGACAATTAGTTGTGCTTCTGGGGAGCTGCCAAAAATTTTGAAATCGCCATAATCAAAATAGAAAAGGTAAGGTGACGGATTGATGCTTCGCAAGGCGCGATAGACATTGAACTCATCGCCTTTGAACTTCTGTGAGAATTGTTTTGACAATACCAATTGAAACACATCGCCACGTGCGCAGTGTTTTTTGGCAAGCGTCACTTGATCTTTATATTCGTCATCCGTGAGATTGGAAGCTGTTTCGCCATGGGTGGAAAAATTAAATGCTCCATAATTTTTAGATTTGATGAGTTGCAGAAGTTCATCGATGTTATTTTCGGTATCAAAACAATGTGCAAAGACGTAGGCCTCATTTTTAAAGTGATTGATGGCGATGATATTTTGATACACTGCGTAATAAATGTCAGGGATGTCTTGATGACCTTCCTTTTTTGAGATTTTAATGTCTTCAAAATAGCGCACGGCATCGTAAGCCATATAGCCAAAAACACCATTGTTTATAAACTTGAATTGCTTTTCGGAATTCAGTTTAAAGCGTTTTGTGAATTTATGAATCACGTTTGCAACGTTGGTCGTAGGTTTTATCTTATTGACCAACTGACTGCCATCGGGAAAAGATTGCGTGATCACTTCGTTCTTTACTTTAATGGAACCAATAGGATTGCAGCAGATGTATGAGAAACTGTTGTCACTGGCATGATAGTCACTGCTTTCTAACAGAATGCTATTCGGAAACTTATCGCGAATTTTGAGATAAATACTCACGGGCGTAATGGTATCTGCGAGTATTTTTTTGTGATGTGTGTATAAACTGAATGTCTTCATTGGCCTCTCTCCTAAATCCTCTCTCCATACGAGAAAGGACTTTTTTAATTTTTTAATTATGAGATTTCCGCTTTTGCGGAAATCACAAAAAATATAAATGCAAAAGGCTTGTCGTGAATGACAAGCCTTTTATATTTTTTATTTAAATATACAATAGCGCTAGTTCACGAAATAGAGTTTCGAGAGTTCCACCACCAAGTATGATTTAAAATTGTATTCATTATAATTATTTGAAACAAATATATCAATGATAATTCGCTTTGCAAATTATTTAAGATAAAATTAAAAAAAGAATCCCGAATATTCGGGATTCAATTCATTAAAATTTGCTATTAATCCAATTTATGGGGATTAGAACTTTAAATTTACGTTCAGGTCAAATTCGTCATAGATAGCTTTGTCTTTTAAGCCATCGAAGAAGCTTGTTGAACCGTATCTTACATCATATTTGCTTCGGTCAATTTTCAAAGCTGCAGTTGCAGAATTTTCGCCGACAGTCATTTCAAATGTGTTTGTATGGGTGATTCTTTTGATTGTAAGCGCACCTGTAACTTTATACGTTCCATTTTTGCCTTCTACATTTGTTATTTTAAAAGTAGCGGTTGGATGTTTTTCAGTTCCAAAAAAGTCATCAGATTTTAAATGGCCTTCTAACTTACCTTTAGAATCACCTTCTAAATCAGTGACTGTGATGGAGGTCATATCAATTGTGAATGAACCACCTGCCAATGTGTTGTCGTCAAAAATCAGTGATCCTTCTTTTAATGCGATTGTGCCTGCGTGTTCTCCTGTAACTTTATATCCCTTCCAGACAATGTTACTGTCTTTTACATTGACTTCTTTGTCTGTTGATGTTGCTGATGCTGCTGCAAAGGCAACTGCTAAAATTAGTGTACTTTTCATAATGATTTTTTTTTGTGTTTAGGTTCTTAATTTATTTAATAATTGATTTAATTGTTCTAATTCGGTATTTGACAGATTGGACGTCAGTTGGCTTTCGCTTTCATCGATTAAATTATCGAGTTGGTTCAAAAGTTCCAATCCTTGTTTTGTAATAAAGATTTCAACTTTCCGTCGATTTTTTTCACAAGTGAATCGTTCTACATAATTTTTCAGGATGAGTTTATCAACCAAGCGAGTGGTATTGCTCATCTTGCTGATCATGCGCTCCTGAATGTCCTGTAGATTAATAGGTTTACCATTTTGACCTCTTAAAATACGCAGGACATTGAATTGTTCAAGCGAAATTTCAAAAGGTTTTAAGACATTAGAAATAGTTTCCCGAATGCACGTGCTAGAATATGTGATATTTAAAACCGTTTTTCTAGGCAATGGCATTTGGGATTTTGTTTTTAATATGTCTCCTAATTCTTTCATATACAACAATTGTATATACAAATGTAATATATTTTTTGAGAATCAGTCCACAACACCACTTAAATTTTTGTTAAAGTTCAAATTGCACTCATTCAGATTTCTAACTTTATACCATGAAGAGATGTATCTTTCTATTGCTGTTATTGGTGGTTGCTTGTAAGAGCGATCCTAAAACAGATAGCGCTGCGTTAATGGAACCAGAAGTTATTCAAGAAGCACCTGAACTTGAAATTTATGATTTTGATGGGTTGAAGAAATTTTTGGAGACGACGTCCGACAAAACGGTTATTGTAAATTTTTGGGCTACGTGGTGTGCACCATGTGTAAAGGAATTACCATATTTTGAGCAATTAAACACCAACTATAAGGATCGGAAGGTTGAAGTTATTTTGGTGAGTTTGGATTTTCCGAATAAATATGATTCCAATTTGAAGCCTTTCATAGTTAAGCATCAATTAAAGTCGAAAGTTGTGGCCTTGAACGATACCGATGCCAACAGATGGATACCCGAAATTAGTGAAGATTGGTCAGGAGCCATACCGGCAACCTTAATATACAATAAAGATAAGCGTCAGTTTTACGAGAAAACGTTCACATATGACGAATTAGAAACAGAAGTCAAACAATTCCTAAAATAAAAAAGTATGTATACAATTAAAACATTTATTGCTGCGGTCAGTTTTTTGGTGATTTCAGCTTTTACCACCTCAAGTGCAGGTTACAAAGTAGGTGATGTCGCTACTGATTTCAATTTAAAAAACATTGACGGAAAAATGGTATCTCTATCCAATTACAAAGATGCCAAAGGCTTTATTGTTATTTTCACATGCAATACCTGTCCGTATGCAGTGGCCTATGAAGACAGAATTGAAGCATTGAACAAAAAATATGCGTCTAAAGGATATCCAGTCATCGCGATTATGCCCAATAATACAACTGTAAAGCCAGGAGACAATATGGAAGCGATGCAGGCAAGAGCTAAATCCAAAGGGTTTACTTTTCCATATTTAATGGATGAAGGTCAGAAAATCTATCCGCAATATGGAGCTACCAAAACCCCTCACGTGTATATCTTGCAGAAAACTTCAAAAGGTAATGTTGTAAAATACATAGGAGCCATTGATGATAATTACCAAGATGCGGCCGCCGTTAACGTTAAATATGTTGAGAATGCTGTAGATGCACTTATGGCTGGAAAAGAAATAAAAGATAAAGAAACCAGAGCCATTGGATGTACGATAAAAGTGTAATATTTAGTTTATGAGTTTATGAGTTTAGGTGTTTAAATTTTATGAATATTTGTTCAGAATAAAGTTCTAAACCTCTTGAGAATTTAAATTTGTTTAAAAAAAAATCAATCCGAAGCGTAACACTTCGGATTTTTTTTCGTCTATATGCTAAAGAAATGTTAAATTTGCTGATAGAATTTTTGCGATCATGGCAGATTTGAATCAAAACGATTGGGCTTCACAGCTAAAAAAAGATGGCAATGCCGTTATTTTGGATGTGAGGACAGAGGAAGAAGTGGTTGAAGGAATGATTCCAAACGCACTTCATATCGACATTTACAAAGGTCAAGGATTTATAGATGAAGTTAGCCAACTCGATACGTCCAAAAACTATTATGTGTATTGCAAAGCGGGGGCTCGAAGTGCTCAAGCCTGCGCTATTATGAATCAGTTAGGATTTAAAAACACCTATAATCTAATAGGTGGTTATAGTGAATGGAAAAGTGACATTGAATAAAAACATTAATTAGATGAAAAAGTTATCACTTATTTTAAGTATTGTGGCATTCACCATGACCATGAGTTGTAAAGAAGGTTCGAAAGAGGACATTAAATTGGTGACCCCTGAAGAAATGCAATCACTCATTGAGTCTAAAGATGTTCAGCTTGTTGATATTCGCTCGGATAAGGAATATGAAACAGGTTTTATCGGTGACGCACAGAATATTGATTTTAATTCGCCAACGTTTGATGAGGATATATCCAAACTAGATAAAAGTAAACCAGTTCTGCTATATTGCAGGACAGGAGGTACAAGTGCAAAATGCAGCAAAAAGCTTATCGATGCTGGGTTTGTACAAATCATTGAGCTCGAAGGCGGTATTACTCGATGGAAATTCAAGGGTTTTGAAATAAAAACCCAACCATAAAAAAAGCCGGCAATGTGCCGGCCCCTTCATTAGTAGGTGTTTCTTTCTTAATAGATTATTGTGCAAATGCTTGAAAGCTAAATTTTTGACCTCCCACAGAGGCATCTGCCATCAAACCAGCTTTTGGCAATGCAAATACCATGACACCGTCATTGTAGTTCGCATTTTTTGATTTTCCTTTATCGGCAATTACTGCTGATGCTTCTGCGGAAAATTCAAAATTACCTCGCTTAAAATCATTCAAGGTTTCTTCAGTCTCAAAGAATATTACTTCAATAATGGCTTGTCCACCAGCTTGAAGTCCTATATTCAATTTTTTAAGGTCTGCCATACCAACTGCATTTCCGTTTTCGTAAAGCACACCGTTTCCGGTGGCACCACCAACGATCAATCCGCCTTTTCCAACATTTGGAAAAATAACATAGCCCGCAGCACTCTCGAAGAATCTTTCAAGGCCAGCATCGGCTGATATCATGGTCTTTTTTGCGTCAGCTGCATCTGATATTATTTTTTGATCTTTTTCGCTTTGGGCATTCATGCCAATCGCCATAAAAAATACACCAATTGCAATTATTGTTTTTAGAGTTTTCATAAGTTTAAATATATTTATTTGTTAAAAAACAAAGTTATTGAATGACAATAGGAACGATGGACTCTTTTCATTCAAAAACTAACGCTAATAAACATAGGATTCCCTGAAACCAAGCGATCTCGAGATTTTTAACAAAAAATTTAGAAGAAGAACATTTATTAAATGATATTTAAATTTTATACAGACTAAATCACTCTGTATACATGATTTTGCTTTTTTTTAGAAATTCCATTTTCATTGAAAGCCTCCACTTGGTAATAATAACCTTGGTCGGTATTTAAAGCTCGCAATTCATAATTTTGTGTATCGTACCTCCATGCGGACAAGTAATTCATTTTTTGCATTTGCGTAACGTTCAAATCGATGCCATCAGAAAGTTCTACGAAGCCAATCATCTCGAAGGAAATGCCGATATGTTTGCAGTGATGCAAGCCGTTATAAACGAGCAACAAAGAAGGCAGAAGTTAGGCAGGGCAGATCTAAATATCCCAATGAGACCAGATCATGGCCATAAAATGCTAGATGACTTAAAGAAAGAAACCAATCCAGGATATTCAATAATAGGAAGGTTGAGAGGTTTAGCAGAATTGCGAGGTCTTGAAATGGGCATTAGAAAAAGCCTTGAAGTGAAATAATCCTACACTATTCTCACCTAAAATAAAAAACCCTTGTAAACACTAGGATTACAAGGGTTTTCTGTGGAGTCGGAGAGAATCGAACTCTCGTCCAAACAAGTTACCAAAAGGCTTTCTACACGTTTATTCTTTTCTTGGGTTTTCGAGTGCAAGCTGGTTAAAGACAACCCACTTACACCTTATCTTCTTTAGTTTCAAGAGCAAGTCAAAGCGCCTCACTCCCTATGTCAACTTTTACGATGTCTCTAGACTGACCGCCGCTGACCAGGGCTTTCAAGAGACATTTAGCCTTCCTACCTAGTAGGAATAAGCGCAATCTTACTGTGATTCAGATTATGCAGCTAAAGCGTAGTTATTCTCGCCGTTTAAAAGTTTGAAATAGTCTTTTACGTGTTTCAATTTCATTACACGACGTGCTTACCATCTAATAAATCTCGCTGTCAAAACCAGTCGACCCCATTAAATGTAAAAATGTCACTTCGAGTGATTTCGATTTTTCTTCGAAATTGTATCGAGAAGTGGGCGTTACCCTAAAGGGTCAGGCTTTCGCAACTCGCTTCCCGATGAAAAATCGGGAGAGCTCAAACAATTGCTCAATCCTTAACGCAGCTTGCAAAGGTACAAATTACTTTTGCTTCACTTTCTAAAAAATTTCATAAATCATGATGATGATATTCTACGCTAGTACAATTAACATGCCCTAGAGGAACTAAATAGATTATTCCTCTTCTTCATTTTTTTTATTTTTATTTGAGCTTTTTTCTTTCTCTTTCTCTATATCCGAAGTTTCCCCTTTGGCGATACCTTTTGCATGAGGAATTGGATGTTTTCCGATTGTTTTATCATAATTTGGTGTTTTCATAATAGTTGTATTTAAAGAATTAATTTATTTTTTTATTCAGTTGTTTTTTTAGTTTAGGAAAATGAGCAAAAGTTAAAAACTTGCAACTTTTCGCTTTTTCTTTACCTATATTATTTTTTTATAACTGTCTGATTATAAGGGTAAATTAATTTAGATTAACTCCAGGATATTTAGATTTTATCAGCATAAACACTCCGTAGCACGCAATACCAGCAGCTACAATTGCCATGACCACTGAACCAAACTCATTCTGAAGTAAATTAAAAGCATCGGCTCTGTTCAAATCACCACTTGTATCTTGTAATCCTGCCTTAAAAAATAAATAAGCCAAAATTCCGGCAACAATTCCTCTGGCCGTAAAACCAACCTTACCCGAATTTATCAATACTTTTCGTTCCTTATGGTCAATTCCGGCGTGTTCAACCTCTTCAGTGAATTTTCCAGAGTAAGCCATATAAAACTCATAAATCGCTTTTCCAGCCAGAGCTATTGCAATAATGATGGCAATGATAGTTCCATAGTCAGAATTTAAAACTTTCGACATCGAATTGGAGTTCCCACTAGAATTCCCAAACACCATTTTTAGAGCAGTGAATCCTAAATAACCATACACTAAACCACTAACTACGTAACTGGCGCGCATTACATATCCTTTAGCATCATCATCATGATTCTTCAGATTGGCAAACGCCTGATACCATCTAAAAAATAAGTAGAAAAATAATCCTAAGCCCAAAATGACTAATAAAATCTGACCATATGACTGGTCAGCTAAAAAACGTAAGGCGCCTTTTCCGCTAGAGGTCTTACCTCCTAAACCTAGTATTGGAAGTGCAGTTAAGATACCTATTAATAAAAATATAGCACCTTTTGCTACCATTCCTATCCGTGATATTGTTTCCTTTTTTGAACTCATACGTTATGTTAAAATTAATTGTTGATAACAATTAAATAAAACTAAACGAATGAAAGTGACCCATTTAAGTTAATTAATAACCGATTTAATTTGAAATAATTATTTTTTAGATACTTTCAATATCATATGGGTAATTCTTCAGAGCAATTAACATTTGCTAATAATCACATTTCATATAAATCATTCAATTGAAAATAACATCATGCTTATAAAAGGAACAACCGTCATTTGGAAATTGGGAAACGGCACTGCGAGAGGTAAAGTAATAGAAACCTATACCTAAAAAATCACCAAAACTATTAAAGGAACAAAAGTCACACGTAAATGAGAAAAGGGCGATAAAGCACTTTACATACTACAAGAAGACGGCGATCACGTACATAAAAACAAATCTGAAGTAAAACGCGTCAACTCATAACGACATTTGTTTGGTCTTGTTTGGAAAACCACTTATTTTCGTGAACCCATTTGAATACGAAACTATCAAATGTTAATCATTAATCACTAATCAATCAGTACAAATGAAGTTCGCCATCATCAAGGAACGTAAAAATCCACCAGACAGACGCGTCGTATTTTCTCCAGAAAAATTAATAGAAACACAGTTAAATTTTCCTGAAGCTGAATTTATTGTCGAATCAAGTGATATCCGAATTTTTCCAGATTCTGCTTATCGTGATGCGGGCTTTACCGTAACTGATAATGTGACAAATGCGGATGTCATGATTGGTGTAAAAGAAGTTCCTATTGAGCATCTTATGCCGAACAAAAAATATTTTTTCTTTTCCCATACCATTAAAAAACAACCATACAATAGAAAACTGTTGATGGCAATTCTCGAGAAAAACATAGAGCTATTTGACCATGAAACCATCGTCAAAAAAAGTGGTGCACGGCTTATTGGTTTTGGTCGATATGCAGGATTGGTTGGTGCGTATAATGCATTTCGGGCATTGGGTTTGAGAGATGGTTTATACAATCTTCCTAAAGTAGAATCCTTAAAAGATTTGGAGGACCTCAAATTGGAATTGGATAAAATAAAAATTCCAAATATCAAAATTTTGCTTTCTGGAACAGG
>JBGSXJ010000252.1:0-11600 GCA_041751535.1 Aquaticitalea sp. | reverse complement strand
TCGGATTGCGTAGTCGATTAATTCGTCTTTGGTGGCTGGCCAAGGCGCATCGCTTAAATAAGATGCCAATTCTAATGTCCAATACATTTGTTATTCGTTTTAATTTTCTGCAAAAATAATTTTTTTGATCAGAAAGACAAGGAAAAAATGAATTATTTCAAAGTTAATTTATCATTAATAGAAAGAACGTACATTTTTAACTTAATTTCCTGACTTCTAATAAATAGTCAAAAAAATCGTCATAGCCAAATTTTTTCAGGATTCTTTTGTTGGAATCCATTGTATTTCCTCGGCTTGTAAGTCTTTAGACAACTTCCGTGCCAACACAAAAAGAAAATCCGAAAGTCTGTTGAGGTAGGTTAAACTCTCTGGCTGAAAAGGCTCTAAATCATTGAGCGCTGCCGCCAATCGTTCGGCTCTGCGACAGACACATCGCGCAATATGACAGAATGACACGGTCTGATGGCCACCAGGCAAAACAAAGTGCGTCATTTCTGGTAAGGCCTCGTTCATGGTATCCATTTCGTCTTCGAGACGCTTAATGTCCGCTTCAGAAATTTTAGGAATGTTCAACCGCTCTTTACCACTTTTTAATACGGCTTTTTGTGGATCGGTAGCCAGAATGGCTCCAACAGTAAAAAGTCGATCTTGAATGTGGGTTAAGAGTTCTTTGTAATGTTGGTCGATGTTTTGATCGCGAATCAATCCGAGATGCGAATTGAGTTCATCAACCGTTCCGTAGCTTTCAATTCGAATATGGTGTTTTGGTACGCGCGTCCCTCCAAATAATGCGGTGGTACCTTTGTCGCCTGTTTTAGTGTAGATTTTCATGTTTTAAAGTTTGAAGCTTGAAGCTTGGATCACGAAGATACAATAGATTAAAAAAAATTGACACGAATACACGAATGATTTTTTACTAATTTTTCAATCCATTTTTTCTCGAAACTCTGAATAGATGATAGAAAAAGTTGTAGAGATTTTACCAAATTCATTTTTCCAAGGATTATTTTTGGCGAGTTCATAAAAGGTTCCCTTTGGAAAAAATTCAAAGGGTAATTTTTGAATGACTTCAATATTTCCATTCCTTAACCCACCAGTGTAATATTGAATTAAACTTTTTAATTCATTATAATTCTCCAAAGATATGTTGGCAAAATTAGAAGTGATTGAATGTTCATGAAGTATTAAATCAAGTATATTTATAAGTTCTTCCTGCAGTTGGGATTTAGAAAGAGAGGTATAAAAATTAGTTTTAAATTTTTTAAGGTTATTTATATAAACCAAAATTCCACCAATGATAATACTAACTAATAACCAAGGAATCATTATGTAATTCAATTCCAGTTCTCATCAAAATCCAGTTGATCATAATCATCAACATCCAAATCGTCTTCGAACTCATCAAATTCATCAAAGGCATCTTCGGCCAAAAATGATTTTTGAGGCGCTTCATCTGGAATTTGACCATGTACAAACAATAAATTTGGGTAATCGGTAGTATTGGTTTCTTCAACAATTTCTGCCAATTCAACAAAAAACGTCCACATGTTCAAGAAATCATAAACGTAAATGAGTTTTGTGTTTATTTCGTGAACCACATCATTTATGATCGTTTCTTCCATGAGATTGACATCATCATCACCTTCGCTCAAATCAAACAATGAGTATTCTTCACCTTGGTTCCAATTGTCATCACTTCTGTAAAATGAGGCCATTTCGGTACCATCAAAGCCAAAGGATTGCGCAATGATGTTGTGCAGATCTTCCAGCGTATCGGTTTCCCGGATTTCCAAATCGCGAAAAACGGTGTCTTCTGTATCGTTGTCAAGTATTACTCTAAATCGATAAATCATGCTGTTTTTTTAGGTTGTAAAATTGTGTTTTGATGTCTACTTTCTAAATATAAGTAAAATTGCACTCCAAATAAAATGGTTGCAATAACTAAATGCAAAGGTTGTGAAAGAAATGGAAAGTTGAAATATGCCATTATAATTCCAGTAAGGACTTCCAAAAGGATAAGTGCCATCAAGAAATTCATTTTGTTGTAACCAAGTTTCAGCTTCTTATTCCTCCAAAATATCCAAGCGTTTAAAGCAAAGACAAGGATGGAAAAAGAACGATGGATATAGAATATAACGGTAGGATCTTCTAGCCACAATGATTTGATATATCCGACCAATTTGAATTGTTCGTCGACCTGCTGACGCACCTGTGTTCCCAAAATTATTTGAATCAGTGAAAGAATAATGGCAAATAGCATCAGATTTTTGAACAATGTATCCTTTTGTTGATTTTTGAACGACTGCTTTGATTTGAATATCAGATACAGAATCATTGCCACAATCACTAAAGCCATGACCATGTGAATGGTTATTTTATATGGCGCTAAATTAGAATCTACTACCGTTTTTCCCAACCAAGCCTGAAATCCCATTCCAAAAACTGTTGCTATGGAAAGGATGGCAATCCATTTGTTTTCTCTCCAAAACCAGAAAGAAAGAACCGTAAAAATCAAAATCGGAATTCCAGACAGCGCTCCCAAGAGTCTGTTGATGTATTCTACCCATGTATGAGTTGGGTTGAACGCTGCATAATCATGTGTGGTAAAAGGTTTCCAATGCTGCAAGTTAAGCGTGTCCTGTGATGTGAAATCTTCTTTTGCAACCCAAAGAGCCTCGTTGTTGATGATGACCACACCTTTTTTATAAGCGTGATCCGATTTAAAATCAAGTTGTGTGCGTTCGGTTGGCGGAATATAATAGCCGAAACATTTTGGCCAGTCAGGGCATCCCATTCCTGAACCTGTCATTCTCACTACAGCTCCAGCAATTATAACCAGATAAATCATCACCAAGGCTATTTTGGCGGTTTTTCTAAAGCGCTTTTTCATTTGAATATTTTTCGCCACAAACCTGCCTATCGGCAGGCAGGCACAAGAATAATTTATTTTTATTAACCACTGACCGCTTTTTCAAGTCCCAATCGCTCGCCTTCCTTCAACATCAAAGCGTAAGCCGCTTCATACTCATTAGGTATATCACCTTCGAGAATGGCTTCCTTAATCGTTTCCTTAATGATTCCGATTTCTTTGGATGGCTGTAAATTGAAGGTTTTCATAATATCTTCACCAGAAATTGGCGGTTGAAAATTGCGTACATGATCGCGTTCTTCAACTTCGACAATCTTTTGCCTTACCATTTTAAAATTGTCTTTGTATTTGCTGAATTTCCTCGGATTTTTTGTGGTAATATCTGCTTCACAAAGTGTCATTAAATCATCTACATAATCGCCTGCATCAAACACCAAACGACGCACTGCCGAATCGGTAACTTCATCGTCCGAAAGCGCTATGGGTCGTGAACTCATAAAGACCATTTTTTGTACAAATTTCATTTTGTCATTCAGTGGCAGTTTTAATCGCTTGAACAAATGATACACCATTTTTGAGCCTTGGAGCTCATGGCCATGAAAGGTCCAACCGACTTTTTTACTGAATTTCTTGGTAGGGGCTTTCCCGATATCATGTAACAATGCTGCCCAGCGCAACCAAACATCGTCCGTATTTTTAGAAATATTATCCACAACTTCCAATGTGTGGTAAAAATTGTCTTTATGGGTTTGTCCTTCAACTTCATCAATGCCTTTCAAGGCAGTCAATTCTGGAATAATTTTATCTAACAGCCTTGTTTGTTCCAATAATAAAAATCCCACCGAAGGGGTTTTGCTTTCAAGGATTTTATTCAGTTCTACAACAATTCGTTCGTTGGTGACGATTTTTATCCGGTCCTTGTTTTTCTTTATCGCCTGAAACGAGTTTGCATCAATTTGAAAATCCAATTGTGTTGCAAACCGAATGGCACGCATCATCCGCAGGGGATCATCACTATAAGTGATATCAGGATCTAGTGGTGTGCGAATGATTTTATTGTTCAGATCACTTATGCCATTGAATGGGTCTAATAAATTTCCAAAATTTTCTTCACTCAAATCAAGGGCGAGTGCATTGATGGTGAAATCCCGACGATTTTGATCATCTTCCAAAGTTCCATTTTCAACCACCGGATTTCGGCTTTCCTCGTTATAAGATTCTTTTCGGGCACCGACAAATTCAATTTCAATACCATCATAACGTAACATGGCTGTTCCGTAGGTTTTGAAAATTTGAACTTTTGGTTTGGTGGGAAGGTTTTTGGCAACCTGTCTGGCCAACTCAATACCGCTTCCAATAGCAACAATATCGATGTCTTTTGCCGTTCCTCTTTGAAGGATATAATCCCGTACAAAGCCACCAATTACAAAGCTATTCATCTGTAATTCCTGTGAGGATTGAGAGATGATTTTAAAAATGGGGTGTTGTAAGGCTTGGTCTAATTTCATAGCATTCAAATTTCAAGCACCAGATACCAATTTTGGGATTTGGTCCCGATTTTTCGGGATGAACTTTGGAATTTTTATTGTCGAATAATCACAACTTTTCCATCATTACTTAATTTAATAATTGACGAAGGTTTTGTGCTGATTTTTTCGTGATGCAAATTTACGACATAGTCCACACCTTTTAAAATGTCTGGATGTATTTCTTTAAATGATTTTGGAGTTGGTTCACCACTGATATTGGCAGAAGTTGAAACGATGGCGCCATTGAACCGTCGCAATAATTGCATACAAAATTCATCATTTGGTATTCGAATGCCAATCGTATTATCCGAAGGGATGAGATTTTTTGCCAAATTTTGAGGTTCGTCGTAAATAATGGTGATGGGCTCTTCGGAAATATCTAAAATATCATAAGCGGCATCAGGGATTTTTTTGATGTATTTTTTGAGCATTCGATCGTCAGCAACCAAACAAATCAGAGCTTTGCTGTCCGCACGTTGCTTTAATCTATAGACTTTTTCGACAGCCTCTGCATTCGTTGCATCGCATCCAATGCCCCAAACAGTATCGGTTGGGTAGAGGATGAGTCCACCTTTGTTAAGAACTTCGTGACAGGTTTGTATTTCTTTTTGCATGGATATTAATAGTTGTCAAAATATTCTGTAGGCTTACTTTTTTTGTTGATGATGTTTTGGATGTATTTATAATCTGACTGCAATAGGGATTTCCTTTTTTGTTTTTTCAAGAAGTGTAAAATCTTATAAAACCATTTTTTATCTAATGATTTTTGCAATGTGCCGTTGATTTTTGTGCCACTGAAAAGGTGTAGGCCGTTGTTTATTTTATAGTAATTTACATTAAATTTTTGCGCAACGTACTGCAGGCTTTTTTCGGTGTAGAATGAAAGGTGTTGACCTGTTTCTGGAGCAATGTACCACCAGTTTTTAATGTTGTCTTTTGGAGCAAGTTCTGTTGAAAAAAGAATATTATCTGAATATTCAAACATTTTTTTTATCTCTTCCATTGGGTTTTCAAAATGTTCAAACAATTCAAAAGCGGTAAGTAAATCGAAGCGATCTGTTCCGGAATCTTCAAGATCAAAAAATTTGCAGAATATATTTTCGGTGTATTTATCCTGCCTGTAAAAATTATAGCCTTTGTCACGCATTAATCGCACAAACATTCCATACCCACCGCCATAATCTAAAAACTTTTCTGCATCATGGAAACAAGTATCAATAATTAGTTCAGTTTTCTTTTCAAGAATCAAGTTGCGGTAAATCATTCCTATATCAAGTAGAGTAATGGTATTGCTGTAGGCTTCTTCTAGCCAGGTTGGGTTGTTTACTTGAATAAAATCACAGTTCTCACACTGATAATAATCAGCAGGATAAGTTTTCAATATTTCTTCGGAAAAAATTTTATTTGTTGTACCGGAACAGATTTTACATTTCATATTTGCTAATTAATATGGATATTTGTAGTAAATTCATCAGATGAAATTACTTTTTGACACCCAAACTTTTGACATACAAAGATATGGAGGCATTTCTAGATATTATACAGAATTGCTGAAGTTTTTTGAGAATTGTGACGAGGTGACAACTCATCTTCCCATTAAATATTCTGAAAACGAAAATGTAAAAGAAGTGCTATCTGGTTTAAAAAGGGTGTCCAGTCTTGAAAAGTTTTCGTATAATTTTTATGGAGATTTTTCCAAGCGAAAAAAGCATAAACGTCTCTATAATAATCATGTATCCCTTGTTATGAGTGAAATTGAAATGAACAATTTCGATGTTTTTGTGCCTACCTATTATGATGTTTATTATTTAGGAAAATTAAACAAACCATTTGTCTTGACTGTCCATGACATGATACATGAAAAGTTAAACGACAATATAAATTTAGACGAAGAGTTAGTTAAAAATAAAAAACTACTTATTGATAAGGCAACACAGATAATTACAGTTTCCCAAAATACAAAGAAGGATATATTAGAGTTGTATCCTGCAACGAATGCCAATAAGATTACGGTTTCCTACCTTGCTGCAGAAATCATAAAAAAAATAAATCCGTCCATCGAGTTACCTGAAAAGTACATTCTTTTTGTCGGCAATAGGGAAAAGTACAAGAATTTCAATTTTTTTGTCAAGGCATTGGAACCTTTGCTGCAACAACAGAAGGATTTGTTTATTGTGTGTGCAGGAGGTGGCGACTTTAAAAAAAACGAAAAGCCATTTTTGGATGGAATTTCAGTAAGAGATAGGATATTGTATAAAGATTTGACCGAAGACAATTTGTACACTTTTTATTCTCGGGCCATATGTTTTGTTTTTCCTTCGATGTACGAAGGGTTTGGCATACCAGTATTAGAAGCGATGGGCAGCGGTTGCCCTGTGGTACTGTCTCAATCCAGTTCTTTTCCCGAAGTAGCTGCTGATGCCGCTTTGTTTTTCGATTTGAACAATTCAAAAGATATTCTGGATAAGGTTTCGTTTTTTTTGTTTTCAGAAAAAAATAGACAACATTATATTGAAAAGGGTTTGCAGCGAGCCCAAAAATTCAGTTGGAAGAAAACGGCCGAAACATGCTACGAAGTATATAAAAAAGCGCAGATAGCATTATGAAAGTAAGTGTAATTACAATTAATTATAATAATGAAAAAGGTTTAGTGAAAACCATACAAAGCGTTGTTGATCAATCTTTTGTAGATAAAGAATTTTTATTAATAGACGGAGCCAGCACAGACGGTTCGGATGCGATTATCCAACAACATGAGAACTGCATAGATTATTGGATAAGCGAACCTGACAAGGGCATCTATCACGCCATGAACAAAGGGATTAAAAAAGCGCAGGGAGAATACCTTATTTTCATGAATAGTGGTGATGTTTTTTATGAAAGCAATACCTTAAAAGAAGCAGTACGAAAGTTTGAAAACAAGGATATAATTTATGGGGATGTTTATAGGAAGAAAACCCATAAACTTTCCAAAAGAATTTTTCCCGATACACTGAGTTTCTCGTTTTTTTATAGAAGTTCTTTATGCCATCAATCAGCCTTCATTAAAAAGGCTCTCTTTGATACACATTTTTTATATAACGTAGACTCAAAAATAGCAGCCGACTGGGAACTATTTGTCTATGCAATATGTAAAGAAAATGCTAGCTATAAACATATAGATCAATTAATAAGTGTTTTTGATTTTTCGGGAATCTCTTCCAATAAAAGTCATTCGGAGATTCATAAAAATGAAAAAATGGCGTTTCTAGATAAGCATTTTCCATTGTTTGTAGAAGATTATAAAACCTTGGATAGGCTTACCTCAAAGAGAACTCAACAATTTTTTTATGTTCAACAGTTTCCTATTGTTTGGAAACTAATGAAAGCTTTTCTCAACATCATTTTAATATTTCTACCCAAAAAAGCCACTCAATGAAAAAAATTCATGTAGGATTTTTGTTGTCGTACGATTATGAAAAATTAAAACAGTCTATCCCACCGGTTTACGATCAATCAGATGCCATATTCATTGCAATGGATAAGGAACAACGGACTTGGTCGGGAAATACCTTTGAAATAGATCCTGATTTTTTTGAATGGTTAAGGGATTTTGACGTTGACAACAAAATCACCATTTATAAAGACGACTTTTGCATAGAGGAATTGAATGCCATTCAAAATGATACCAAGGAGCGATATATGCTGTCCCAAAAAATGGGAATTGGCAATTGGTTGGTTCAGGTGGACGCTGACGAAGTTTTTATCGATTTTGAAAATTTTGTAAAAACCCTGCGACGTTTTGATCATTATTTAGATAACCCCAAAGCTCACCCAATACAAATAGCGGGTTTTTTGATTAATATTTATAAATATGTGGACGACGGTATCCTGTATGTTAATGAACCTACCAGAGTGCTTTTGGCAACCAACTATCCTAATTATAAAGTAGCAAGAAAAACCAAAGAGAGAATTATTTACACCGACAATGTTTTAATGCACGAATGTTTGTCACGCACAGAAGAGGAGCTTCAATTTAAGTTTGAAAACTGGGGGCATAAACACCAGTTAAATAATGAGTTTTTTGATAAATGGCGAAATGCTAATAGTAAAACGTATAAAAGCATAAAAAATGTGTTTTACATTGAGCCAGAAAAATGGAAAGCATTAAGCTTTTTTGGAACACAAAATTTTACAAAAATTAAACAATTGATTGATAGTGAAGCTAGTTTAAAACCGTCATCATTCTATTTATTCAAAAAAAACTTTGGTCAGTGGTTTAAGTTTTTGAAAATTTTTAGATTAAAATCTTCAAAAGATTTTGAAGCATACTTTTAATGTTAGCTATTTACGTTTATTACTTGTTTATATACCTTAATATATGCTTTAGCGGCGCCATTCCATGAAAATAATTTTGAATGAATTATGGAATTGTTTTTATAATTGTCAACATCAGCATTATAAGTATTTAAACCATTGATTAATGTTTCATACATATATTGAGCATCAAAATTATTCCAGTAAAAAGCTAAATTACCACCAATTTCGGGTAGCGATGTTTTATTTGACAAGAAAACCGGTTTACCAAAACTCATTGCTTCCAAAACAGGCAAACCAAATCCTTCTTTTAAGGATGGAAATGTAAAAGCGGTACAGTGTTTATAATAGTATTGTTTGTCAAGCTCCGAAATTTTTCCAATTAAAAACACCCTATCGTTTAGATTATATTTAGAAATTAACCTGGTAATTTCTTCTGCAGTTTTGGTCATGTGTTTTCCAGCGATAATCAAAGAATGGTCTTTTAGTAACTCCATCATTGGAATTAATGATTTGAAATTTTTTCTTTCACTTATTTCCCCTATGGAAAATAAAAAAGGAGTTTTGGATTTAAACCGTGGTTCATGAGTATCTGGTAAGCTAATTTGGTTCATTGTATTACCATTATAAATTACATATTCTGGTACTTTTGGAACATCAAACAATTCATGGGTGGATGCTTTGGCGTAATTTGAAATGTAGGTTATTGCTGAGCTTCTATTAAGTTTATCTTGTAATTTTTTAAAATTTTCTTTGGTTTTTTTTTCAGTTGATGTTTCAATGCTAAAAGTATCATGTATGGTCAATACATATGGCATTTGTTTATGATAAGGTTCAATTTTAATATTTTGATTTAAACAATGCCATAAGTCAAAATTTTCTCTAATTCTAAATATCGGATAGCGTCTTAAAGAATAATACTTTTTATAATTAAACGCATGTCCAAATTCCTCTTTTAATTGCGAAATATTGCTGGTATGGAGTGTGATGTCTAAATCTGGTTTATTGTTGTAAATCCCTTTGATTAAATGATAGTTAAATTGCCCAAAACCAAAACTTAAATTTTCTATATTATGTGATTCTAGAAATATTTTTGCCATTCAAATGTTTTTTTACAAAGTAAGCAATATATTATAGAATGTATGTGGAAGTAATTGTAATTTTGCTATATGAATAATGTGATAGACTCTCAATTTCAATCTCATAAATCTACCTTAAATAGCTTTATCCTGTCATTCAATGAGACAGGCGATCAATTCGGTACTGCTGAAAGAAATACCATAAAACTCTTCCAATTAAACGACTTGACCATCAACATCAAATCCTTTAAAATTCCGAATATAATCAATCAGATAGCGTATCGTCTTTTTAGAAAAAGCAAGGCACAACGCTCCTTCGAGTATGCTAGTCGATTGCGATCGCTTGATGTCGGGACGCCACAGCCCATTGCCTACTATGAGTTTAAAAAGGCTTTACTTTTTAAAAGAAGTTTTTATGTCAGCGAGCATTTGGCCTGCGATTTAACCTATCGGGAATTGACCCGCGATTTTAATATTCCCAATTACGAGGCTATTTTAAGAGCCTTCACAAAATTCACCTTTGAACTGCATGAAAAAGGCATCAATTTTCTCGACCATTCACCAGGAAACACGCTTATAAAGCTCAATAATGGTGATTATAAATTTTTTCTAGTCGATTTAAACCGAATGGAATTTCAACCTATGGATTTTGAAGCCCGCATGAAAAATTTCTCACGTTTGACCATTCATCAATCCATGGTTGATGTGATGAGCGACGAGTATGCAAGGCTTTACAAAAAGCCGTATGATGAGGTTTATGAAAAAATGTGGCGCTATACCAACGAGTTTCAGCAACGCTATCACAATAAAAAACGGCTTAAAAAGAAATTGAAATTCTGGAAGCGTTAGTCAGGATTGATTTTATTCAATTCGCGGAGCTTGGAATATTTCAAGAAAGTGATATTGGCAGTTTGCACACAAATCACAAAACCATTGAATCCATCCAAAAAACCTAAACGCAAAATATAAGCTTTAAAAAATGCCCAAGTTGGGTTGAAAATTATTTTCCAAATAGGGGCTTTTTTTCCTAAATCATAATATGCTTTTGCTGCAATGGTCGAAAAATATTCGGTTTTTAGATTGAATTCTGAATAGGATTGATAGGTCCAGTGTAAAATATCACCTTTTAAATTGCCAACATTATCATGTTTTATGTTCAATTCGATTTGATCATGAGGATTGATGCCTTTCCATTGTGCTTTTCTGCGGTCAAAAACACGCAATTTTTTGTTGGGATACCAATCGGAATGTTTGATCCATTGTCCACAAAAATTATTTAGACGATTGCAGTAATATCCATTAAGTTTCCAATCGCTTTTTAATGCTATTATGGATTTTTGAAGTGTTTCCGATAAGGCTTCGTCACCATCCAACGAAACGATATAATCGTACGTTGCCTGCTTCAATGCGAAATTTTTCTGTTCAATATATCCCAAAAATGACTTCTCAATCACTTTGGCGTTATAACGCTTGCAAATGTTGACGGTTTCATCAGTTGACAATGAATCGACCACCACAATTTCGTCAACAACACCAACGAGCGACTGCAAACATTTTTCAATATTTTTTGCTTCGTTGTAGGTAATAATAACACCAGAAAGTTTTACCATTGGCTCAAAGTTATGGGGTAAAAATACTACTTTTGTAGCTATGCACACATTTAAGGCTTCTGTAATTATTAGTACATATAACCAGCCTAAATGGTTGGAAAAAGTTTTGTGGAGTTATGAATTGCAGACCGAACCCAACTTCGAAATTGTCATTGCAGATGATGGCTCGTCTTCTGAAACAAAAATATTGATTGACCGGTTTATAAAGCAATCCAAA
>JBGSXJ010000251.1:0-8982 GCA_041751535.1 Aquaticitalea sp. | reverse complement strand
CCATTCCTGGTGTCCCTGAAATATGTTCGATAGACCTCAAACCTTTTTGCCAATGTTTCATATTCTCGGTATTGTCAAATTTATGAATAAACTCATTTAAGGGCACATTGACAATGACTTCAGACGTATATTTCATTTTTTCATCACTAATTGACAGTCAAAGATATTGCGTTCTTCCGAATAATTGCAATTGGAATGGTCAAAGGTCAATAAATTTGTTGATAGGTACGTGTGGAGCTTTTTTTTTTAATTTTGAAGCAATTGTTTAGACTTCATTTTTAAAATGATTTAAAATATATATATATTAAACGGCTCATAGACTTAATTTATAAAGAGTGCTTTTATAAAGAAAGCCTTAAATACTAAATCTTAAGGTTAATCGTTTCAAAAAAGCACAGTGTTTCATCTATGATTTTACTATTTTTGCGAACCTTACAACCATTAATGACATTATGAGTAAAAAACTTTCTTATAGCTTGATGTTGCTGTTTTTAACAGCGTTCACATTTGCCCAAAAACAAAAGGGCGATGTTTTGTTTACTGTAGATGGAGCTCCTATAACATCGTCCGAATTTGTGAGGGTGTACAACAAAAATCTCGATTTGGTAAAAGACGAATCGCAAAAGGATGTCGATGCCTACTTGAAACTTTTTATCAATTATCAGTTAAAAATAAAGGAAGCAAAGCGTTTGGGTTTTGATACCATCCCAAAGTATAAAAGGGAATTTGAAAACTACAGAAAGCAACTTTCCAAAAATTACCTATCGGACACCCATGTTACCGAGGCCTTGATTAAAGAGGCCTATGACAGGAGTATACAAGACATAAAAGCGTCCCATATTTTGATTCGACTTGATGAAAGCGAAAAGGACACGTTACAGGTATATAATCAACTCATGGATTTACGCCAACGCGTGCTTACTGAAGGATTTGACAAGGTGAAAAACGAGGTGCATAATGGAACTACCGTTTTTGCTGAAGATTTAGGCTATTTTTCGGCATTCAAAATGGTTTATGAATTTGAAACTGCGGCATATAACACCGAAGTGGGAGGTGTTTCCAAGCCTTTTCGTACCCGTTTTGGCTACCATATTGTAAAGGTAGATGAAAAACGGCCATCTAGAGGCGAGGTGACTGTGGCGCATATCATGGTTTCCAATGAAAAAAAAGACAGCCTTTTTAATCCCGAGGTACGTATCAATGAGATTTATAAAAAAATCAGTCAGGGTGAAAATTTTGAATCCTTGGCCAAACAATTTTCTGACGACAAAAGCTCTGCCAACAATGGGGGATTATTGGTCCCGTTTACCGGAGGACAGTTAAGTTCGCAAGAATTTGAGTCGATGGCATTTAGTTTATCAGAGCCTGGGGCTATCTCCCAGCCGTTTGCGACGGATTATGGATGGCATGTGATGAAATTGATTTCCAAAAAGGGCATTCAACCTTTTGAGGAAGTAAAAGGTGAATTGGAAAACAAGGTCAAACGTGATTCACGCTCAAGCCTTATCAATACAGCATTGGCCAAAAAACTCAAAAAACAATATGGCGTAATGGTCGACAGAAAGAAATTGGATTATTTTACTTCCATTTTAAATCAAGATTTTTACAATAGAGCGTGGGTACTTCCTGCTAATTTTGAAGCTGGTAAAGATCTTTTTAAGATCAGAAATACATCGATTACCTATCAACAGTTTGGAAACCACTTAACATCGGCACAAAAAAATTACACTGGTAAAACCACGCCTTTTGCTGATATCGTTGCCAAAGAATTTGAGAATTTTGAAGAAGCCAGCATTTTAAAATATCAGGAAGATAACCTGGAAAATGAAAATGAAGATTTCGCACAGATTGTGAAAGAATATAGAGACGGTCTATTGCTATTTGATTTAATGGAAAAAGAAGTTTGGAATGCCGCAGTACAAGATAGTACAGGATTGCAAAAATATTTTGAAGCCAACAAATCGAATTATATCTATAATGATCGTATCGATGTGATGATGGCCACCTGCGCAAAACAGAATGACATTGAAAAGGTGAAGACCTTATTGCAACAAGGCCTAACGGAGGAAGCCATCAACGCTCAACTCAATACAGAAACCGAGCAGAAGGTCATCTTTACCAAAGGTGTCATGGAAACAGACCATCAAAGCCTTCCACCAGGATTGGATTTAAAGAAAGGGGTTTCAAAAGTTTACCAATACAACGATGCGTATCATGTGTTAGTGATTAAAGAAGTTCTACCTAGTACAGGCAAAACCTTTGAAGAAGCTAAAGGAAAGGTGATAAGTGACTATCAAAATGCCATTGAAGAGCAATGGTTACAATCGCTCAACGAGCGCTATAAGGTAGAGATCAATCCAAAAACATTGAAAAACATTAAAAGTCAAATTCAAAACTAATTGTATAAAAGAAACCTACATATCTTCTTTGCTTTTATTTGCTTAGTGTCCTGTAATTTTTTTAAACAAACAGATGACAGGAAACCCGTAGCTAGAGTCAATGATACGTATTTATATGAAGATGATATTGACAATCTGGTTGCGGAAGGTACCTCTGCCGAAGACAGCACACTACTCGTTAATGGTTTTATTACACGATGGGCTACCCAACTCTTGCTAGTAGATGGGTCTCAACGTAACTTGCCCCAAAGGATGCAAGATGATTTTAATAAATTGGTTGAGCAGTATAAAAAGGATTTGTATACTAAAGCCTATTTGGAAGCCCTTGTAAAAAGATCGATAGATACCGTTGTCTCTTATACCGAAGCCAATGAGCTTTATCAAAGCAATAAGGAAACCTTTAAACTCAACGAAGAACTCATACAATTTAGATACATAAGTGTACCTGTTAACGGTGTTAATACTGATGATATCACAAAGCGGTTTAAGCGTTTTTCTGAAAAAGACAAAAGATATCTCGATTCCATCTCGGTACAATTTAAATCCTTTTCGCTAAATGACTCCATTTGGATCAAGGTTTCGCAAGTCGTAGAGAGAATTCCTGTGGTGAACACGGAAAACAAGAAAGAACTGTTAAAAAAAACTAATTTTATACAGCTCAAAGATTCATTAGACCTATATTTGATGCAAATTAATAACGTTCGTTTACAGAACGATTATGCTCCGTTAGAGTATATAAACCCTACGATTAAGCAAATTATCATCAATAAAAGAAAACTTGAACTCATCAAACAACTTGAAAAAGATATTACAAAAGATGCCATTAAAAACAATCAATTTGAAATTTATAACCAACAGTAAGTTTGCCATCGCCATAATAACCATTTTGAGCTGTTCCATTGGCACTGCACAGGAGATTATTGAAGACCAAGTGGCAGCAAACACCACAGTCTTGGATACGGCAAAAGTCAATACCACACGAATCAAGGTCGACGGGGTAGTGGCGGTCGTTGGTGATTATGTCGTTCTAGATTCTGATATAGACAAAGAATACCTGCAACTGCAAGCACGTGGCGTTTCTACAGATAAAATAACGCGGTGCGAATTGTTCGGAAAGTTACTTGAAGACAAATTGTATGCGCATCATGCCATTCAAGACAGTATCACCGTGAAGGAACTTGAGATACGATCTAATATCGATCAACAAATCAGCGCCTTTCTCGAGGAGACTAATGGGTCTATGGATCAGTTGTTAAAATTATATAACAAAGATTCCGAGCAAAGTTTGAGGGAAGAAATGTTTGAAATCAACAAAAACCAACAGTTGGGCTATGAGATGCAGCGCAAAATTGTTGAAGATATTGAAGTAACTCCAGAAGAAGTTCGCGAATATTTTAATAACATCCCTAAAGACGAACGTCCTATTTTTGGAACCGAACTTAAGGTTGCCCAAATTGTGGTCATTCCTAAAATTACCGAAGCGGAAAAACAAAAAGCCATCAATAGATTGAAAGAGTTTAAGGCAGATATTGTCGAAAATGGCGCGAGTTTTACAACCAAGGCAACGTTTTATTCCGACGATGTTGGATCAAGGAAAACGGGTGGAAAATTGCCGACGATGAATAGAAACCGTCCCCAAATGGTAAAGGAATTTCGTGATGTTGCCTTCTCACTCGAAGAAGGGGAAATTTCCGATCCTTTTGAAACAGAGTTCGGCTATCATATTGTTTTTCTCGAAAAAATCAGGGGCCAGGAATATGATGTAAGGCACATTTTGCTCCGACCAGAAGTAACGCAAGATGCCATAAAGGCGGCAAAAGTGAAAATTGATACCATCAGACAACGCATTGTGCGCGGCGAGATCAAGTTTGCAGATGCGGCAAGGGAATTTAGTGATGAGAAGGAAACCAGACAAGACGGTGGCCAATTGATCAATCCCAGAACACAGGATTACAATTTTGAATTGACAAAAATGGATCCGGAATTGTATTCGCAAATTCAAAACCTAAAAGATAATGAGGTTAGTTTAGTGCTTCAGGATGAAGATCGAATCAACCGAATAAAATTCAAAATAATTACTGTCACCGACAGAATCAATGAGCACGAGGCCGATTTTGCAAAGGATTATTTAAAGATCAAAAATTTAACAGAACAAGATAAGCAATACAAGGAGATAGGAAAGTGGCAGGACACCAAAATAAAAGACACCTATATAAACATAAATGGCGAGTATAGAAATTGTGAATTTAACAGTAATTGGTTAAAAAAGGAATAGTATGTCTGATGTCGCAGCTGTAGAACATTTTGTAAAAAAATATAAAGCATTAAAAAGTGAAATCTCCAAAGTGATTGTTGGACAGGATGAGGTTGTGAACCAAATCCTCATTTCTATCTTTTCGGGAGGTCATGCACTGTTAATTGGTGTCCCTGGATTGGCAAAAACATTAATGGTCAATACCATCGCGCAAGCCTTGGGATTGGATTTTAAACGGATACAGTTTACACCCGATTTGATGCCAAGTGACATTTTGGGAAGTGAGATATTGGATGAAAACCGACACTTTAAGTTTATCAAGGGACCTATTTTTGCCAATATTATTTTGGCTGACGAAATCAACAGAACGCCTCCAAAAACACAGGCCGCGCTCTTAGAAGCCATGCAGGAACGCTCGGTTACTGTAGCAGGTCATCATTATCAATTGAGTTTACCTTACTTTGTTTTGGCTACGCAAAATCCCATTGAGCAGGAAGGCACCTACCCCTTGCCTGAAGCACAATTGGACCGTTTTATGTTTGCCATCTATCTTGAATATCCAAGCTTTGAAGAGGAAGTTCAAGTTGTAAAGTCGACCACTACCGACGTACAATCTAAAGTGAATCCGTTGTTTTCGGCCCAAGAAATTATCGATTTTCAGAATTTGATCCGTCGTATTCCTGTGGCTGACAATGTCGTGGAATATGCAGTATCAATGGTTGGAAAAACCAGGCCTAATGGAACAACTGCTACCGATTTGGTCAAAGAGTTTGTCGATTGGGGCGCAGGTCCAAGAGCCTCCCAAAACCTGATTTTGGCAGCAAAGACACATGCGGCGGTCCAAGGTAAGTTTTCACCAGATATCGAAAACGTACAAGCAGTTGCAAGTGGCATCTTAAGACATAGAATTATTAAAAACTACAAAGCAGAAGCCGAAGGTGTTTCGGATGAGCAGATTATTAAGAGTTTGTTTTAAATCTTTCTTTTTTTGAATTATTTTGCTTTGCACTATTAATTTTTTTTGATGCCAAAAGAACGTAATTTCGGATTGGATGTACTTAGAGCAATTGCAATTACTTTAGTCGTATTATCTCATATTACTTATCTTTTTGTTCAAGAATCCGAGAATCATTTTGTTCTTTTGATAAGAACTTTAGGTGCCGTCGGTGTTGATTTGTTTTTTGTGTTGAGCGGTTTTTTGATCGGTGGATTGTTATTGAAAGACATTGAGAAACACAGATACAAATTTTCACATTTAATAACGTTTTGGAAGCGGCGTTGGTTAAGGACTCTACCGAACTACTTTTTAGTACTGTTTATCAACATTTTACTCTATTATATTTATTCGGAGGACTTGGTTGATTCTTTGGGGCTCTATTTTGTTTTTTTTCAAAATTTTTCCGGACCCCATCCTGATTTTTTCACTGAAGCCTGGAGTTTATCAATTGAAGAATATGCTTATTTGATTCTGCCAGCCGTGATATTTTTTATGCTATTTATGTTTAAAAAGCATCAAAAGTTGATGTTTTTTTGGACAACTTTTGCCACAATTTTTGTTCTATTTTTACTCAAAGTACAGTTTTACTTTGAGGCTGATATTGCTAGTTATAAGGATTGGAGTGCTGGGTTTAGGAAAGTAGTGATATACAGGTTAGATGCCATTTATTTAGGATTTATACTTGCATATCTCATGCGGCAGTTCCCTGAATTTTTTAAAAAGCAAAAGTTTTTATTTTTATTTTTTGGAGCCTTTATTTTTATAGGTGTTCACTTTCTCATTTATATAAGGCAACTTCAGCCACAAACTGATTTGGGATTCTATGTGTTTGTTTATTTGGCTTCCATTTCTGTAAGTTTGGCATTGGTATTTCCTTTCGCGATACATATGAAGCGCTCAACATTTTTCAATACATTGGTGTTCTTTATAAGTACGCGTTCTTATGCTATATATCTTATTAATTTTTCTGCAATTTTGTTAAGTATTCAGTATTTTATTCCAATTGATTCGATTTCTATATTTTTCAAAGGAATTTTATGTATCTTATATCTGACACTTACAATAGGTCTCTCAAATGTTATTTATGTCTATTTTGAAAAGCCTATTTTGAGATATCGTGATAGAATTTTCTGATTATTTCGATGCATTTAGAATTTTTAAAATGACATCGATTGTACATATTTTACTAATTTGCTATTTTATTATTCAAAAAATTATTAATAATTGAATTTTTAATGAAATCAGTCGTTTCTATTGATCTATATTCAATGAATTTTTGATTTTATTGGGGATTATAAAAAGTCTTTAAAATTTCGTAAATTCGAAACCAGTAATGAGGTTTTTGATTTTTTGGCATCCGTATCCAATAAATATGGAATCGGATTTTGGAAACCGGGCCCAAAAGGCTCCCAAAACCTGATTTTGGAAGCAAAGACACATGTGGCGATCCAAGGCAAGTTTTCACCAGATATCGAAAACGTACAAGCAGTTGCTAGTGGGATCTAAAGACATAGAATTATCAAAAACTACAAAGCTGAAGCCGAAGGTGTCTCGGATGAGCAGATTATAAAAAGCTTGTATTAAATGAAAACGAAACAGTTTGTAATCCCTATTATTTTATTGCTGATAGGATTGGCTGTTATTTCTATTGGTGCATTATTCAAAATTCTACATTGGGAATGGGACTTTATTACAGGCGATTTTTTATTGGTTGTAGGAACACTTATCAAAGTACTGGCCTTGACTTTGGTGATCATCAGACTCATATTTGTATATCGCAATAACGATTAGTCATCTCCAAAATCATTTTTTTTTAATCATTGTTCACCATCAGACACTTTTTTATAAAAATGATTAGTGTCCCTACGTTATAATCCTGTGCAGAATGGTGTAATTAATTAAGAATGCATTTCATATAAATTTAACTTTAGTAGTAGTGCATTCACAATGAAGAATAAAAGTTCAAAATAGCAAATTTTATTAAATTTGTATTTTACATTGTCAAAAATTGATAATACTTCAATTATATGCGCATAAATTGAGAATTCGTTGATTTATATTCATCGATACCTCTGATTTGTTACATATTTTTAAAAGTGCTTGGAATTTTGTACTTTTGCAATCCCGATACTTCGGATTACATTTATAACATCAACCTTAAAATATATACTATGGCATTTGATATTGACATGATAAAAAAAGTTTATAAAACTATGCCCGAACGTGTAGATAAAGCACGTGAGATAGTTGGTAAACCTTTGACTTTGTCAGAAAAGATTTTATACGCCCATCTTTGGGATGGCACTCCGACAACTGCTTTTAGAAGAGGCAAAGATTATGTTGATTTTGCGCCAGATCGCATTGCTCTCCAAGATGCAACTGCACAGATGGCTTTATTGCAATTTATGCAAGCTGGTAAACCGAAAGTAGCAGTGCCAACAACGGTGCACTGTGATCACTTAATCCAAGCAAAACAAGGTGCCGTTCCAGATTTAAAGCGTGCCAATGAAACCAGTAATGAGGTTTTTGATTTTTTGGCATCCGTATCCAATAAATATGGTATCGGCTTCTGGAAGCCAGGCGCCGGAATTATCCATCAAGTAGTATTGGAAAATTATGCCTTCCCAGGCGGAATGATGATTGGGACCGATTCGCATACTGTGAATGCAGGCGGATTGGGAATGGTGGCCATTGGAGTCGGTGGTGCTGATGCCGTGGATGTTATGGCTGGAATGGCTTGGGAATTGAAATTTCCTAAATTGATAGGGGTCAAATTAACGGGAAGCCTCAATGGGTGGACCGCTTCAAAAGATGTCATTTTAAAAGTAGCCGGCATTTTGACCGTTAAGGGAGGTACTGGTTCGATTGTAGAATATTTTGGACCAGGAGCAAAAAATCTTTCCTGTACAGGAAAAGGAACCATTTGTAATATGGGTGCCGAAATTGGTGCAACCACATCCACATTTGGTTATGATGATAGTATGGAACGTTTTTTACGCGCCACAGATCGTTCGGAAATAGCTGATGAGGCTAATAAGATAAGAGAATACTTAACGGGAGATCCAGAAGTTTACGAAAACCCTGAACTCTATTTTGATGAATTGATTGAAATAAATTTAGACACACTCCGACCGCATCTCAACGGACCTTTTACACCCGATTTGGCAACCCCTGTTGGTGAACTTGGTCCATTGGCAAGAGAAAAAGGTTGGCCAATTAAAGTCGATTGGGGCTTGATTGGATCATGTACAAATTCTTCGTATGAAGATCTTACTCGCGCCGCTTCCATTGCGAAGCAAGCCGTGGATAAAAAGATAAAAGCAAAATCAGAT
>JBGSXJ010000250.1:0-2402 GCA_041751535.1 Aquaticitalea sp. | reverse complement strand
TTATGAAATTGAATGAAATCAAACGCATGTTATTGAAAAAGAAACACGCCTGAAAAAATTCATTTTTTTTCAATCAAAAGGCTTTGGTATTATTAGAAATGTATTAAATTTGCCGTCGCATTTAAGGCGAACGTTCATATTATATTTCATAACGCGAAAATAGCTCAGTTGGTAGAGCGCCACCTTGCCAAGGTGGAGGTCGCGGGTTCGAATCCCGTTTTTCGCTCAAGGCGAAAACGAATCTCGAAAAATTCTTTATAGAATGTTCGCGGGTTCCTCCGAAGCGTCGGAGCCGTTTTTCGCTCTTTACCAGTCCGAGTATGCTCAAGTGGTGGAATTGGTAGACACGCCGGACTTAAAATCCTGTGCCCATTAGGGCGTGCGGGTTCAAGTCCCGCCTTGAGTACAAAAGCCTTACAGAAATGTGAGGCTTTTTTTTGTTGTATATCAATCCGAATACGTTCGCGTGGTGGAATCGGTAGGCACGCCGGATTTAAAATGTTATGCCAACTATGGCGTTGCGGGTTCAACTCCGAGGTTTCGGAGCCGCCTTGAGTACAAAAAGCCTTACATAAATGTGAGGCTTTTTTTTTGCTTTCTTCCCATCTAAAGATACTCAAGAGGTGTAATCGGTTGACACGCCGGAATCTAAATCCTGTGCCCATTATGGCGTGCGGGTTCAACTCCTAGGCTTCAGAGCCGCCTTGAGTACTACCCCTTTCAAAAATGTGAGACTTTTTTATTTTTTTTTATTAAATTTATGATGTTAACTAAAATTATAGAAAAAATGGGAAAATTTGAAATCACGAAAGACAAGGTAGGGAAGCATCGGTTTAATCTGAAAGCTGGAAATGGACAAGTCATTTTGAGCAGTCAAGGTTATGAATCTAAAGCTGGATGCATGAATGGAATAGAATCAGTTCGAAAGAATTCACAGGACGATGCAAGATTTGATAGGAAGACAGCAAAGGATGGTAGTCCATATTTTAACTTGACATCAACGAATGGACAAGTCATCGGTAACAGTGAAATGTATTCCACCACGGCTGCGATGGAAAACGGTGTAGCTTCAGTTAAAAAGAACGCTCCAGATGCTGAAGTTGAGGACCATTCTTAATTTTGAATACTCTGTATATAAAAAAGGTCTGAATTATTAATATTCAGATCTTTTATATTTTTTTACCTATTTATAACGAATAAATCATCCGAAATGTCACAAACCGTGGCTGTATAAAATACTCCGTGGCACTTACAGAAAACGCACTGCTATTGCTTTGTGCCTGCGATTTGGTATCCAATAAATTGGTCGCTCTCACTTGATATTCCAGCTTGGCATCTTTATTTTTTCTATAGGATAACGACGCATTCCAAAATTCAAAACTGTTGAGCGTTCCTTCTTCATTTTTTAAATTGTTATACGCGTAATCGGTTCTAAACGTAAAGACATCCCAAATCAGTGCATCAAATTCAATGCTTGGTGCGTTGGTATAAAACTTGACGCGGGTGGTGCCTTGATCGTTATCGGAAATGCCGTAACTGTAGTTTAATTCCACATTGGGCGCTTTTTTGAAATTGGTACGAAATCCAGCAACGTAGGTTTGAGAATAATTTTCATTGACCGATTGCTGACCTTGGATGAATTGATTGAATTTCTGGTAGCTTAAATTTCCTCTCAAAGTTGCCTGCAATTTGCCAAAGCGTCTTTGAAAACGCCCATTGGCGGACAAGCTTTCATCTGCAAAAGGTGAGTTAAACAAGGTGCTGGTTCTGACGACACTTTCAAAATTGGTCAAATTACGAATTTGATCAATACGTTTACTATAGTTGATATTTCCAAACACATTGGTATAATTGAACATATTAAAACTGAAATATGTCAAATTCACATTATGTGATACGGCATTTTCCAATGCTTCGTTACCAGAAAACAAAGCGTTATAGCCGTTTAAAACCAAACCACGCGCCAAACTATTCACATCCGTAAATTGGGTTTGCATTCGATAATTTAGGTTGATATTCTCACTTTTTTTCAACTGTATACGCATGTCAAAATCAGGTAACAGACGGAAGAAATTATCAGTGTATTTATCTCCAAATTGCCTATTGTTGGTACTGTAAGCATGTGCTGAAACGCCTGGAGTAATGGTAAAAATTCCCGTTTTAAATTGGTAATGCGCTGCTACGTATAAATCAGTAAAATTATAATCGGTATCGTTGACGTCCAATCCGTTGTTGAATGTTGGTGTTGTATTAAAGATAGAGCCATCATCCAAAAATTGAAAAATATTACTGTTGAATTGTTGATGGCTCAAAATGGTTCCCAAGGTAAAATTGATATTACTCTTGGCATTCAATATATTCCAATAATCGAGTTTGGCATCCAACTGATTTGATTGGACGCG
>JBGSXJ010000249.1:0-9338 GCA_041751535.1 Aquaticitalea sp. | reverse complement strand
CGAAAGCACAGGACCAGAAATCTGGAGACAGACAGATGGCAAGGTCACGCATTTTGTAGTCGGTGTAGGTACAGGTGGTACCATTAGTGGCGTTGGAAAATACCTGAAAGAACAAAATCCGGATATCAAAATTTGGGGCATCGATACCTACGGGAGTGTTTTTAAAAAATATCATGAAACAGGTATTTTTGATCAAAACGAAATTTATCCATACGTGACTGAAGGCATTGGCGAAGATATTCTTCCAAAAAATGTAAATTTTGATATTATTGATGGATTTGAAAAAGTCACGGATAAAGACGCTGCTGTTTACACACAATTATTGGCAAAAGAAGAAGGTATGTTTTTGGGCAATAGCGCAGGAGCTGCCATCAAAGGATTATTGCAATTAAAAGAACATTTTAAAAAGGAGGATGTCGTCGTTGTCTTATTTCACGATCATGGGAGCCGTTATGTTGGCAAAATGTTCAACAACGAATGGATGAAGAAAATGGGCTATATAGATTAATGGGATTCAATTTTTTTTAAAATAAATACAACTAAAAACCTGAATGAAAGTTCAGGATTTTTTAATTCCAAATTTTTAGTAGTTTATCCTGTAGGACGTTGAAAGGGTTTGTGTTGAATGTAAAGTAGAATGTAATTTGTATTTTGAAATTTATTATTTTTAGTCAATGCAAGAAGACTTCCTACATTATATCTGGAAACATAAAAAGTTTATGACACCCGATCTTCACACTACTACAGGTGAAATCATTTCTATACTGAGTGGAGGTCAACATAACACCAATTCTGGTCCTGATTTTTTTAATTCACAATTGGAAATTGGAGATCAGATATGGGTAGGAAATGTTGAAATTCATATCAAAAGCAGTGATTGGTACGTTCATAACCATGAGAAAGATACAGCCTATGACAATGTTATTCTTCATGTCGTATACGAGCATGACACAGAAATTTTTAGAAAAGACAATACGGTCATTCCAACCTTGGAACTTAAGAAATTCATCCATAAAGATGTATTGGAAAGATATCAACACTTAATTTTTAATAAACACAAATGGATTAATTGCGAAAATGAATTTGACGCAGTGGACGATTTTGTCCTTCACAACTGGCTCGAAAGGCTTTATTTTGAGCGATTGGAACGTAAATCCAATGAGATAGAGCTGATGTTACGACAATCAAAAAACGATTGGGAAGCTGTATTGTTTAAACTTCTCGCCAAAAATTTCGGACTGAAGGTCAATGGGGAGGCTTTTATGAGCATGGCCACTTCATTTGAATTTAATGTAGTTCGAAAAAACCAGTCCAAAATTGAATTGCTAGAAGCCTTGTTTTTTGGTCAGGCTGGTTTATTGGAAGAAGACATTGAGAATGCCTACTATTTACAATTGAATAATGATTATGAATTTCTAAAGCAAAAGTTCAGTTTATCTAATGCCCAAGTAATGACGTTGCAGTTTTTTAGGTTGCGACCTCCTAATTTTCCAACCATACGCCTTTCACAATTGGCTATGTTGTACCATCAGCACCACAATTTGTTTTCACAAGTCATTTCAGCACATACAATTGAGGAACTTTATCAACTTTTTAAGGTAACGACCTCTCCCTTTTGGAATGATCATTATACGTTTTCAAAAAGCTCAAAATCCAGCAAAAAAACATTGACCACTTCATTTATCGATTTATTGCTAATAAATACCATTTTACCTTTAAAGTTCTGTTACGCCAAACATCAAGGTGAACCCATTGATGAAAAAATTCTGTCATTGGTTAATCAAATAGACCCTGAAAAAAATGCCATTGTAAATGCATTTGATGCTTTGAAACCAATTTCGACTTCTGCATTGCAATCGCAAGCGCTCATCCAGCTAAAAACTGAGTACTGTAGCAAGAACAACTGTTTGCAGTGCGCTATTGGCAATTCGCTCATCAACGCAACTGATAAAAAAAATCATGATTAAAGGCATTGAAATAATTCATAAATTGCAGCATGAAAATATTCTATAAACCATTGCTCTATTTTCAAAAACGTGGCTATTATGTGTGTCAACGAATTGCCGACCGCATGGGGATTCGTGCCAAAGTGGTTCGAACCTCATTCATGTACCTTACGTTTGTGACTTTAGGTTTTGGATTTGCACTTTATTTATTTATTGCCTTTTGGATGCGCATCAAAGATTTGGTATATACCAAACGATCGTCTGTATTTGATTTATGATTTTACAAACGATCAACCAATTAATTGCGACAAAATCGAATTTAACAACAGATGTTTTATAAAATCATTTTTTTTTAGCATCTTGTCGACCTTTTACTAGAAACACAAACAAAACTAACTAATACTAACGATTCTTATGAAGAAATATCTTCTTTCAATGCTTGCTGTTTTATTGCCTTTAATCACATTTGCCCAAGAAAAAGGGTTAGACGAAAAAATTAATGATGCATTCATGCCAATTGCAACTTGGTGGGAAGGTTTTGTTCTTAGTAGAGTGCCAATTGGTGAATACAACATTCCATTTGTAGTAATTCTATTGGTTGGTGGGGCTACATTTTTTACTGTTTATTTTAAATTTCCCAATATTACAAGGTTTAGCACAGCGATTAATACTGTGAGAGGTCGTTATGTAGATATTGAAAAGCATGGTGTGGACAAATTATATAACAACGATGAAGCATTGGCTGTTAAAGATATTCCAAATACAATCCGTGACGAAAGCGCGCATGGTGAAGTCTCTCATTTTCAAGCTTTGGCAACGGCTGTTTCCGGTACCGTGGGCTTGGGAAATATCGCGGGTGTAGCCGTTGCTATTGGACTTGGTGGTCCTGGAGCGACCTTTTGGATGATTGTATGTGGATTTTTAGGAATGTCCACAAAGTTTGTTGAGTGTACACTTGGTGTCAAATATAGAGATGTTGGACCAGACGGAACCGTGTATGGTGGTCCGATGTATTATTTATCAAAAGGTTTAAAGGAAATGGGTTTAGGAACACTTGGTAAAATACTAGGCGTTTTGTTTGCTGTTTTGTGTGTTGGTGCTTCTTTTGGAGGTGGAAACGCCTTCCAGTCTAATCAGGCAGCCGTTCAAATTAGCACTTTATTAAATCTTCAAGGAGGTTCAACGGGAGTAATAATTGGTGTTATACTTGCGATATTGGTTGGTATTGTAATCATTGGTGGTATTAAACGTATCGCGAAAATTACTGAAAAAGTGGTGCCATTTATGGCGGGACTTTATATTTTGGCGTCATTGGTCATCATATTTGCCAACATTAGCGATATTGGGTTGGCATTCTCATTAATCATTGATGGAGCCTTTACACCAATGGCAGGCCTTGGCGGACTTGTTGGTGTGTTGATTGTTGGTTTTCAAAGGGCAGCATTCTCTAATGAGGCAGGAGCAGGTTCTGCTGCGATTGCCCACTCCGCTGTTCGTACAAAATATCCAGCGTCTGAAGGCGTTGTGGCATTATTAGAGCCATTTATTGATACCGTTGTCATTTGTACAATGACGGCATTGGTCATCATTTTCTTTAACATCAACGGTACGGATGCCCAATCAGTGTTCGATTATACGGCGGCACATGGTAGTAGCGTCATTTTAAAATCTACACAATTACCAATAAGTGGTGTCGATTTAACCTCGTTGGCTTTTGATTCGGTCATTCCAAATTTCTCTTATGTTTTAACGGTTGCCATCGTGTTATTTGCTTTTTCCACGATGATTTCTTGGTCATATTATGGACTTCAGTCTTGGAAATACCTTTTTGGTAAAGGCAAATCTGCAGATATGGTATATAAAATTTTATTCTTATTATTTGTGGTTGTTGGTGCCGCTGCAACATTAGATGCGGTTATCAAGTTCTCCGATGCCATGATATTGGCATTAGTGTTCCCAAATATGATCGGATTGTTCTTCTTGTTCCCTAAAGTGAGACAAGAAATGAAGCGATATCTAACTGCCATCTCCATTAAAAAGGAAGCAATCCAGGATGGTGCCGAAGACATTACCAAGCATATGTAAATTTCTATTGCAGGTGACATGTTGAATAAATTAAAATCCCATTTCGTATTTACTAAAAATCAACGGAATGGGATTTTTCTATTGTTAATTCTTATTGTCATCGTTCATTGTTTGTATTTCTTTGTTGATTTTTCTTCGGAAGAGTTTCAGGTAAATCAAAATGAGTTGGAAAATTTCAAGAAAGAAGTCGATTCCTTAAAAGTGGTCAAAACTGAAAGTAGTCAACCAAGAATATTTCCATTCAACCCCAATTACATCACAGATTACAAAGGTTATTCATTGGGAATGACAAATGAAGAAATTGATCGCCTATTGCGGTTCAGGGAACAAGACAAATGGATTAATTCAACGCAACAGTTTCAGGAAGTGACTCAAGTTTCTGATTCATTGTTGGGCGTGATTTCCCCGTTTTTTAAATTTCCAGATTGGGTTACCAACCCAAAACCAAATCAAAATTGGGTCGATTACTCCAAGCAAAAGAAACCAAGTGGTTTTACATCAAAAACGTATGAGCAAAAGATAGATTTAAATAAAGCAACAGCCGAAGAACTTCAAAAGGTCAATGGGATAGGTGTAAAGCTATCCGACCATATCATCAAATATCGCAGCAAATTTGTTGGAGGTTTTATTGCCGATGTTCAGCTTCAGGATGTGTATGGGCTCACTCCAGAAGTCATAGAACGCATAACCAATGATTTTACCGTAAAAACTCCAAGACCCATACAAAAGCTGAATTTAAACACAGCTACCAAAGAACAGTTGGTCACAATTCAGCATATCGATTATGAGATTGCACATTACATTATAGAACAGCGAACCTTGCGGGACGGGTTCAAATCCATTGACGAATTGACCAAAGTAAAAGCTTTTCCAGTCCCAAAAATTGAGATAATTAGGTTATATTTGACCCTCGATTAAAATAGATAAAAAAAATTGCATAATGAATACATTGTACTTCACCGAAGAGCATCAACTATTTAGAAAAAGTTTACAGGATTTTTTAAAAAAGGAAGTCGTTCCTCATATTGACAAATGGGAAAAAACCGGAACCATCGAACGTTTCATTTGGAAAAAGATGGGCGATATGGGATTCTTCGGACTAAATTACCCTGAACAATATGGTGGTCTTAACCTGGATTTATTCTACACGGTGATTTTTCTTGAAGAGCTTCAAAAAGTAAATTCAGGAGGATTTGCTGCAGCCATGTGGGCGCACGCTTACTTGGCCATGACACATCTCAACAAAGAAGGCGATCATGATATAAAAGAGAAATATCTGGCACCAAGTATTTCAGGTGATAAAATTGGCTGTCTGTGCATAACTGAACCGTTCGGAGGAAGTGATGTCGCAGCGATGCGTACCACAGCCGAAAAAAACGGAGACACTTATGTTCTCAATGGTTCCAAGACATTCATCACTAACGGAATTTATAGCGATTATTTGGTCGTTGCAGCAAAAACAAATCCTGATGCAGGACATAATGGGATGAGTATTTTTGTGGTTGATAGAGATACAAAAGGAATTTCTGCCACCAAACTGGATAAGTTAGGTTGGAGAGCATCAGATACCGGTGAAATAGCATTTGATAACGTAGTTGTGCCTGCCAATCAGCTCATGGGAGAAGAAGGCAAAGGATTCCCGTACATCATGCAGCATTTTGCATTGGAACGCTTAATCATGGGCATCAATGCGCATGCCAGGGCAGAGCACGCCTTGGAATATGCACTTCAATACATGTCCGAAAGAACAGCCTTTGGGAAAACCATAGACAAATTTCAAGCTTTACGTCATAAAATAGCTGACTATTACACGGAAATGGAAATGTGCAAAGAGTTCAACTATTCTATAACTTATAGACTTAATAAAGGAGAGTATGTAGTAAAAGAAGCCACCATGTCTAAATTGCAATGCACCAAAATGGCCGATGAGGTGATTAACGGCTGCCTTCAATTTTTGGGTGGTTATGGATACATGGAAGAATATCCATTGGCCCGTATGATGCGTGATAGCAGATTAGGACCAATTGGTGGAGGAACTTCCGAGATACTTAGAGAAATTATTGCGAAAATGATAATAGATAAAAAAGATTATAAACCTGCAACCTAATAGCTCCATATGAAAACCAAATCTATTCAATACCTTTTATGTTTTATGATGTTCACGGTTTGTATTTCGGTTTTCTCACAAAAGGAACTGAAAAATAAAATCGCAGACTTTACGACGATGCTCCCTATTGAAAGTGCAAGCATTTATGTACAAAACACGACTATCGGAACAGTTAGCAATTCCGATGGTAAGTTCGTGCTTTTAGTGTCCAACGAATTTGAAAATGATAGTTTGATTATTTCCTCCATAGGTTATAAAAGTTTAAAAACCGTGGTAAAGGACTTTGATAATTCCATGGACATTTATTTGGAGGAAGATGTCGCCTCCTTGGACGAAATAGTCTTAGTGGCAGAAACAAGGCCTAAAACCGGAAACGATATTGTATTGAGAGCCTTGGAAAGATTGCCAAGAAACCTACCAGATTCCTCATATATCCAAAAAGGATTTTTACGTCATAAGGAGCGCAATAAAAAAGAGTTTAAATGGCTTATTGAAAGCGCCATTACGCTGTATGATTCCAGTTACACATCTAATACTGCCGATAACCTTAAAATCAATGTCGATCAGGTTCGAAAAAGCTACGACTTGCGCGATGTGGATAGTTTGTTGACCTACACCGCTTACCTTCAGCAAAAGGCCAACAATAGAAATTTGCAGGCCAGGAATTTAAGACGGGACACCATAAGAACTTCTTCGTTGGTGAAAGCAATTAAATGGAATGACACCAGGGTCAACGGTTTGCAAAATTTGTTTGAAGGAAAGCTCAATTTGGTTAGGAATTCAGGTAATGCAAAAGCCCTATTTGGCGAAAATATTCTCGACAATCATCAATTTGAATTGGACACGGTATTGGTAGATAACAATCGAAAAATCTATAAAATCAAAATTGCAAAAGGAAATGAGTTTGTGAATCTAAAAACCAGAGGAATCTTTAACGATGGTTATGAGGCCAATGGCTGGATCTATATTTATTGGGATACTTACGCCATCAAGAAAATTGAATATGAGCTCGTGGCTGCATCGCCGGAGCAAAAGAGCAGAAGTAAGGCTCTTTTTGATACCCAAATCAATCACAAATTGGTAGTGAATTATATGGAATATGAAGGCAAAATGTACCCAAATTATATCTATTATGAAACTCCAAAATTGGTGAATGTAGGATCAAAACCCGTTGTGCCCAGAAGGAATATCGAAGAAACCGTAACATACGATAAAGATGAACGTTTTTATTATACGGTGCAGGAAATCCTGTTCACCGAGGTCATTTTAGATAAAGAAAAGATAGCGCAGGCCTTAGGGCAAAAGTGGGATTCTGATATTTTTTCCATTAAACCTTACAATAAAGAATTCTGGAAAAACTACAATACTTTGTTGGAAAGTGATGAGGATGAAAAATTGATTCAAGATTTGACCCAACGTTCTTCATTATATAAGGATTAGTAACTTGAAGTGTCACAACAAATATTTTAAAATTTAATTGCACATTAGAAATTCCTTTTTATCTTTGCAATCTTAAAAATTCTAAAAGAGAGGAGGTTAAGATACTATGTTAATAATACCGATTAAAGAAGGAGAAAATATAGATAGAGCGCTAAAGCGTTTCAAGCGTAAGTTTGATAAGACAGGTACCAAGCGTCAATTGCAAGCGCGTAAGCAATTCACAAAACCTTCTGTAGAACGTAGAGCTCAAATTCAAAAAGCACAATACATTCAAAATTTGAGAGATCAAGAAAACCAATAAAAGATTTTTGAGTCATAAAATTAAATTCCTGCAACCGCAGGAATTTTTTTTGCCTTATATTTAATGAAATTAAAGCACTTCATACCAAAGACCCCAAACAGAATGATCATAGCTTTTACGGAATATCTGCTTCGAGAAAAAAACTATTCGCCTCTTACTGTAAAAGCGTATCGAATGGATTTAGAGAATTTTTCGGAATTTATCCATAATGACTATGATGCCATGAACATCAACGATGTCAACTATTCGCAAGTTCGCAGCTGGATCGTGAGTTTGGTCGAATCGGGAGTTTCAAATAGAACCATCAACAGAAAAACGTCCTCTCTAAATACCTATTATAAATTTTTGTTGAAAACCGAAACCATTACAAAAAATCCGTTAACAAAACATAAAGCACTTAAGACCAACAAAAAGATTCAGATTCCTTTTTCAGAAAATGAAATGAAAACAGTCATTGCAGATCTAGAACCGGAAACCGATTTTAAAGGTTTACGAAACAGATTGATTGTAGAATTATTCTACGCGACAGGAATACGGCGTATCGAATTGGTGCAGATTAAACTTTCGCATTTTGATGTGCAAAACAAAACCTTAAAAGTGCTGGGAAAACGAAATAAAGAACGATTTATTCCGTTGATAGATTCAGTGACGGAAACCGCAAGAGCCTATTTGGATATCAGGAAGACATTGAGCACAATTGAAGACAAAGACTATCTTTTTTTGACTAATAAAGGGTTAAAAATTTACGAAACACTTGTCTATAGAATTATTAATGATTATTTTAGTAAAGCATCTTCAAAAGTAAAAAGGAGTCCGCATATATTAAGGCACTCATTTGCGACTCATTTACTCAATCAGGGTGCAGATTTAAACGCTGTCAAAGAACTACTCGGGCACACGAGTTTGGCAGCAACCCAAGTTTATACGCATAATAGTATAGCTGAATTAAAAAAAGTGTACTCAAATGCACACCCCAGAAGTAAAAAATAATACATTGTTTAACCAAAACCGAAACCTATGAAAGTGATCACACAATCAGTCAATTTTACAGCAGATAAAAAATTGATAAATTTTATTCAAAAACGAATGGATAAATTGGAGCAGTTTTATGATAAAGTCATCCAGTCGGATGTTTATTTAAAGTTGGATAATACAAGGGTAAAGGAAAATAAGATATTTGAAGTAAGAGTCAATGTTCCAGGAGATAGTTTTGTTGTAAAAAAGCAATGTAAAACCTTTGAAGAAGGAGCAGATATTGCAGCTTCGAGCATTGAGCGACAATTAAAAAAGAGAAAAGAAAAATTAAGAGCACATATCTGATAAAATATTTCAAAAAATGTTTTGAAACAAAAAATAAATCTCTACATTTGCAGTCCGTTAGAAATAGCGGGCTTTTTTTGTCAAGAAATTTAGCACAAAAAGCCGATGTAGCTCAGCTGGCTAGAGCAGCTGATTTGTA
>JBGSXJ010000248.1:0-9656 GCA_041751535.1 Aquaticitalea sp. | reverse complement strand
CGCGGCCTACCCATTTGAAATAGCTGATGCAAGTGATTTCCGCGCAATAAGCAATCACGCCAAATAGCTCGCAAAAGAATGCCGTTGCATGAGTAGACAAAATGATCTCTGGCGGTTAGGTATCTTTGCGGACTATCATTTTGATAAAAATCCTCATTTATTACCTTCCAGAAATATTATAGCAATCCAATATTAATTTTCTTTCGATATTTCAATATCATTCTCAACCCATTGCGTTGTTTTTACCCAATCCACATAACCAACCCTGTTGGTCCAAATGGGATTAATGTTTTGTTGCATGGCTGTTTGAGCATAACTTTTCCAAGCATCAAGTGCTTGGGTTAGTTCATCTACCGCTACCTCCTGATATTTTTTATCCTTAGTTTCACGATATAATGCAACATTGGTTGAGCCTGCAATTTTATAAGCATAATACTTGCCTAAGAAAGCCATGGTTTTTATATCATTGAGCGTATATTTCAATTCTTGGCTATTACTTTCTTTTTCTAATTCAGACAAAAGTTTAAAACTCTTTTCAGCATGACGATGCAACTTAAGCGCTACTTGTAAAGGTGTAGTTGAATCGTTTGCTGTACCACTGATAACCGTTTGCACATAGTCGGGTATGGTGATATTATCTGTGGAGGGATGCACTGGAAATTTTATAAATGTATTCACATCATGAAATCCGGTCTCATTAAAAGAAGTGTTTGGAGGTCTACTCCGACAACCTTCGATATACCATCTTAAATCAATAGTGCCCCAATGAAAACCAGTGGTTACCGGATAAATCAGGGATGCTTCTTGCCAGGCATCAAACAGTTTTTTTGGATCGACTTCAGTAAATTTATCGTGAAGCAAATCCATAAAACGATCATTCGCCATCTCCGGATTATAGCACAAGCGTCCCCACATCATCCAATGGTACCAGTGTTTCGTTACCTCTAGTTGGCGAGGCTCTACCACATCTTTCATCGTAAATTCGCGACCCCAAATCCACTGGTCAGAGCCATAGTACATTCCTTGTGATGCCTCTTGAGGAATATTTTGAATAAACTCTCTTACAAAATCAGGAGCTCCCCAACGAAAATAGTAGTTATCATCATTTCTTAGCGTCCATATGGTTTTAACGTCTCCAATATTTTTTACAAAATCTTGGTGGTAAGGTTGTTTAACAGCACTCATTACATGTGCTTTTGCATATTTAAAGCTATATATAAAATCAATATTCTTCTGTTTGATCAATGATGCAAACTTCTCTTCAATGGCCCTTGAATCGGACTGGTGCTGACGATGTATAAATTTAAAATCGCGCTCGGGGTTTTCATTGGCTAGCTCTAGCATTCCTTCCGCATAGGTTTCATACGCCCAATCTTCTTTGTCGTTGAAAGGAATGTCATGCATATTCTCACCAGTGGTGATCCCAATGCCGCCCAAATCAGGATACGTGTTGAACATTGCCTTCACGCTTTGTTTAAAATAATCGCGGGTGACTTTATTGTCAATTTTATCTGATATGCCGTATTTACCTTCAGTTCCGTTTACAAAAATATTCCATGTAACTACGTAAAAAGTAACGTTTCTGCTCTTGGCGTAAGACATAACTCTTTTCCAAAATTCGATTTTCTCATCGATTGTAATTTTTTTCAGCACTTCATAATTATCCACTATTTCCGGTGCGTCAAAACCAATTCCCCAAGCATGATAATGTTCTTCCCATTCAACGGTGGAACGTCTCACGTCATCCAAAGCAATATCTTCATACCCCGGCACTTTAACCATCGAAGGAAAAGGATGTAAGCTCCATAAGGAAATAAAGTTATAACGGTATCGAGCGATGTTATCAATATACTCTGTCCAAAAATCGTAGTTCCACATTTCAGCCATATTTTTCTGTGCAGCATCACTTGGATCGGAATAACTTGGCGTACGTACATCTAATGGAATATTGAATTTGGTTCCCCGCATCTGCATATAGGGATTTTGTTGAACAGGCTTAACCCCATCAATACCATACAATCTAATCTGCTCAGCTAATTCCAGCCCTCCGTACATGGCTCCCGCATCATCGGTAGCAACTACTGTAATTTTTTTTGGCTCTTTTTTTAGCGCGAAGCCTTCAGACCGAATGTTTGTATTTTCGGGCTCAATTACAAAGACAATATCTATTTCATTGTTTTTTTCATCGTTTATCCGATAGCCATGTAATTCAAGTGAAGTTTTTAATTCCGTAAAAACAAACTGACTTTGTGGCGTTTCTCTACTAAAACTAATAGAAACATCTTTTGAATTTTTTGAACAACTCACCAAAAAAATCAAATGGATCAATATCAAATTGATCGTAAATTTTGAATAGAAATTCTTCATCTTATTAATTTTAACCATAGTCTATTCTGTAAAACAGTTTTTTGCAATTTCAATATCCGCCTTCGCATCTTCTGTTAGTTCAACCCAATTAACATCCATTACTCTGTTCATCCATACAGGATTAATATGTTGTTCCATCGCTAACGCAACAAATTTTTCCCAGTATGCTAATGCCAAGCTTAATTCTTGAATGGCCAGTTCTTTATCTTTGTTGTCTTTTGTTTCCCGACAAAGCGCTACGTAAGTTGACCCGGAAATTTTATGTGCATAGTATTTACCGAGGTGTCCAATTACCTTGATGTCGTGCAAAGTCATTGCTAATTCTTCATCATCGCCAGCTTCTAAAACCTTTAGCAGACTCAATGCGCTGTCCGCATGCGTATGTAATTTCTCCGAAACTTGAAGGGGCGATTTTTTATCGGTAGTATTATTTTCAAGCACCATTTTTACATATTCAGGTATAGATTGAAAACCTGAAAGCTCATGAACAGGTGTTGTTATAAAGTCTTCAACACCATGAAACCCCGACTTTGTAATGGAATTTTTAGAACGGCTTTTGCATGCTTCAATGTACCATTTATAATCAAGGTTGCCCCAGTGAAATCCAGTAGTGGTTGGGTAAATCATTGATGCCTCTTGCCACGCCTCAAAAAGTTTCGCGCCATCTATTTTATGAAATTTATTCTGCAGCATGGCAACGAAGCGATCGTTCCCCATCGTTGGGTCGTATCCTAACCTCCCCCACATCATAAAATGATACCAATGTTTTACGATCTCTATTTTTCGAGGTTTTTCAGCATTCCTAGAAGTAAATTCACGTCCCCAAATCCATTGATCGGAACCATAATGAAAGCCGCCAGAAACCTCCTTCGGAATATTTAAAATAAACTCACGAACAAAGTCTGGAGCTCCCCAACGAAAATAATAAATATCATCATTCCTTAATTCCCATAATGTTTCCATGCCCGCAATATCCTTCACAAACTGTGTATGATAGGGCTGCTGCGTTGAACTGTACACATGAGCTTTAGCATATTTATAACTGAACTGAAAGTCTATTTGATCATGCTTGATAACATTCTCAAATTTTTTGGCAATATCTTGTGCGCCTGTCATATGCTGCCGATGAATAAAGGTGAATTTTCTACCGGGCATTTCTTCGGCAACATCAAGCAAGCCTGTAGCGTAGGTTTCGTAAGCCCAGTCTTCCTTTTCATCAAAAGTGGCGCCATCCATGTTTTCTCCGGCAGTTAATCCTATTCCTGCCAAATCAGGATAGGTTCTATACATTTCCTTTATAGTTTCTTTAAAGTAATTCAAATTGTTTTTGTTCTTGATATCTTCTGACAAGCCATGTTTACCATTGGTGCCATACACAAAAATATTCCAGGTGAGAATGTAAAAATCAACATTTCTGCTTTTGCCATAAGCCATCACTTCTTTCCAAAATTCTATTTTTTCTTCAATGGTAATTTCCTTGATAATTTCAGTGTTGCCAAGCAGTTCAGGGTCATCAAAATTTTTTCCGAATTTTTTGTATAATTCTTCAGGATCGCCTAGTGCCCGTTCAACATTGTCTAAAGCGATATCTTCATAACCCGGTACTTTTACCATAGAAGGGAATGGATGTAAATTCCAAAGTGAAACAAAGTTGTATCGATACCGAGCCAAGTTATCAATGTACTCTTTCCAGAATTCCATACTCCACATCTCGGGCATGTTATTTTGAGTGACATCACAAATATCACTGTAGCTCGGTGTACGCGCATCAAGAGGGAAATTAAGTTTCATGCCACGCATTTTCATATACGGATTCTGTGTGGTCTCTTGTATAGCGCCAAGCCCATAGAGATTAACCTGCTCAGCGAGCTCTAAGATACCGTACATGGCACCTTCCTTATCGGCAGCATAAACCGCTATTTGATCACCCTCTTTTTTAATTGAAAAACCTTCATGCTCTAAGGTACTGGTTGGCAGTATTGAAACAATTATGGTTGCATCGCTTTTGTCTGTGGTTGTAAACTTAATATCTTTTTGAGCACAACTTGTTTTAAGTTCTTCCAATGCAAAGATGATCTGAGCATCATCTAAATCGGTAAATAATTTTACGTGTTCATCGGTTGGCTTATTGCATCCAAAAAGAAAAACTGTGAAGTAAAGTAAGGCGGTGTATGTAAGTACCTTTATGGTTTCTGTCATTTCCGGGTTTCTAAGTGTGATTAATATGCGCACAGTCTTTTTTAAAATTTAAATCATAAAAGAATTAAGCGTACTAAATAGTGTATGAAAACTGCCAAGCGGATTTCCAATTTTTTTAAGATTAATTTAAAATCAAGCATAACTAATTTTTCAATAAATAAATACCGTTCTGTTTCTACGCTGCTTTTTCAAACTCATTTTTATTTTAATATTTATTTAATTATTCCTATGCAGTTCCGCGAGTTATCTCCAATAGATTAATACAGCTATTTGATAACTCACTTTTTCCTTTTTATCAATCGCAAGGGAATTTTATTTGGATCGTATAAATCAATAATCACATCTCCGTCTATTGATTTGGTTTCGCCAACCTGAGTAGCTCCGCCAAGTATCATTCTTTTTGCAATTTCCTCCGGCATATCAGTAGAAAATGCTATGTGTATTACATTGTGCGGTAGGTTTGATAGGAAGCACTTCAGGTCTTTGCCAAATAATTCCAACGACATATTATTTTCAACATCGCCAACATATGGCACTCTATAATTCCGTTCCAAATTATTTTTATCAATGTCTTTTGACCAAGGCATCTTTAGGTCCATAAACTCAATGTACCACAAGGCTGCTGTTTTTTGATCGGGTGTATTAAATGCGAAATGTTCAAACCGTATTGAGCTCTTCACGGGTTTAGAAAAAAATGGATCTACACGATGAATTAATTGAGCATTAAAACCATTTATATCCCTGACATTCATCACGTAGTCACCGATTTTATTCGTGTAAAGTTCTCCTTCCTGAACTCCGCCATTGGTTATCATTTTTTCTGCTACATGCTGTATGGATTTATGTCCTTCAAATGCCAAATGAAAACCATCAACAGGTATATCATTATATGTGTTTTTTATCCCCGCTATTGAACTTAGTTCCAGCTTAAAATTATGGTCTTTATCAGCCACATAAATATATTGATCATTAGATGATGGTATGATTTCCAAACCAACATTTTCAACATACCATTTTGCTGTTGCTTCTTTATCAAGCACATTCACGCGTAGGTGTTCGAATTTTACATTCGGTAGTTTTTCTTTTATATTTTGAGAAACCGACAGTACCGGAAGCGCAAACAAAAAAAACAAAATTTGGAGTATTACATTTTTCATAAGCAACAATTTTTAATGCGTAAGGATAGCAATGGCATCAATTTCTATGCGTGCATTTTTAGCCATTTTTGAAACTTCTACACAAGCCCTCGCAGGTGGAATGTCTGAAAAATAACGCGCGTAGATTTTGTTTATAACATCGAAGTCTTCCATGTTCTGAATATACACGGTACATTTAACAACATTATCGAGGCTAGTACCGGCCTCTTCTACAATAGCCTTCAAATTATCAAGTACTTGAACGGTCTGCTCTTCAATTGTTGAAGGAACATTTCCGGTTTTAGGATGAATGGGAAGTTGACCAGAGGTAAATAAAAAGTTACCAACTACAATCCCTTGGTTGTAAGGGCCTATTGCTTCAGGGGATTTATCTGTAATTATTCTTTTTTTAATCATTTTTATTTGTTTACAATATTTATTGGGGAACCTTTTAAAAACGCACCTAAATTTTCAACCGCTTTTTGCATTAATCGGGTTCTAGATTCTTTTGGTGCCCAGGCAATATGCGGTGTTATGATACAGTTTTTAGCTTTCAATAAAGGATTGTCAGCCGCTATAGGTTCAGAAGAAACAACGTCCACCGCTGCTCCAGCAACTTTTCCGCTATCCAATGCTTCACGAAGATCTTCCTCTACTACCAAGGGGCCGCGTGATGTATTTATGATCATCACTCCATCTTTCATTTTAGCAATATTGTTTTTATTGATGATGCCCTTTGTTTCTTCAAAAAGTGGACAGTGTAAACTGATGATATCCGATGTTTTGAACAATTCGTCAAGCGAAACATATTTGCAGGTATCTGATTCCAATGCTGGATTTTTACTTCTGTTATAGGTCACAATGTTTAATCCAAATGCTTGCGCCATTTTAGCAGTGGCTTGACCTATATTTCCAAAACCAATTATTCCCATCGTCTTTCCTGCCAACTCCATAAGCGGATAATTCCAAAAACAAAAATCAGGGTTACGGGTCCAATCTCCATTTTGAACTGCTCGGGCATGTTCTCCAACATGATGACACATCTCCAGCAATAAAGCCATCGTAAACTGCGCTACGGCTTGTGTACCATAGGACGGTATATTTGTAACAGTGATACCCAGATCTTTTGCCGCCTCAACATCAACGATATTATATCCAGTTGCTAAAACACCAATGTATTTTACGGAAGGTGTTTTTTCGAGAACAGCTTTTGGAAGTGGTGTTTTGTTGGTGAATAAAATTTCAGCATCTCCGATGGCTTTAATCACTTCATGATGTTTAAAGTCTGTTCGGTCGTAAACTGTCAACTCACCATATTGTTCAATACCGCTCCATTGAAGATCTCCTGGGTTCAAAGTATACCCATCTAATACTACTATTTTCATTTTGATTTTATTTTAAAAAAATTAAACAAATGCCCATGCCAGATTTAAGGTTCTTTTCGCATTAGCGATTACGATATCTGGATCCTCATCCCCTACAGGCCTCACTTCAAAACTTAAAAATCCTCGGTTCTCAGGATTTAAATAACCAACTTCCAAAAGTACTTTTAGATATTCCACTAATTCTTCCACATCGTTTTCACTCCCGGGATACCCGAAACGAGGATGTAAATCACCATAGGCAGGATCTGTTTTACTATTCAACAGGCAATTGCCCATGTGGGCATGTGTGATATAATCTTTATTTGGAACAATTGATTCTCTAATGGTTTCATGAATTAAAGGGATATGGCTTAAATCAACCATTAGCCCAAAATTATCATAGTCCTCTCTAACTGCTTCTGCATATCGTTTAGCTAAAGGTGCAGGGCCAACAAGCGCACATTTATCAACATCATAATCAAAAATTTCGTGGACAATTTTCATCTTCCCTTTGGACTTTGCATAGGCACATATTTCTTTTGTTGAAGCCACTAGTGCTTCAAACGATGCTTCTTTGGTTTCTTCTTCATATGTACCGCTTAAAAAACCAAATCCTTCGGCACCAATTTCGTAAGCTTCATCAATACCTTCTTTTAAATTTTGTATCGCTTCTTTACGTTTTGCTTCTTCTAAATGGTTGATGTTCATTCCTGTTGTTAAAAGCCTTGGCTGCCCTCCATAGGCTACAGAGAGATGCGATGCGTCCAGCATTTTTTTTACACGTTTGCGCGTATCAGCATCCTTTATCCAGGTAATCTCAATAGCATCAAAATAGTCGTCCAATACTATTTTTTTTATGGTTTCTTCAATAGGTCCTTCCCCTTTAATAGTTGATGGAAAGGCCATGAAATGTACAATCCCTACTTTTGCATACTTGTGAATTGATTCAATCATAATTTTAAATTGTGTTTTATTACTAAACTATTTTAGGTTTAAAGGAAAGCCAAAATCGTATGATAGACGCTGTTAATTTTTCTAATAATTCTTCTGTATTTTCAATAGCTTCATCAAGCGTCATAGGTTTATCAACGATTGAAAAAATTCCGTCAAAACCATTTTCATAAAGTTTATCATAACCTTCTCCCAAACTACCGCATATTGCAACAACAGGGATGTTTTTTTGCTTTGCTAGTTGAGCAACTCCGAATGGAGTTTTACCAAAAGCTGTTTGAAAATCAATCTGTCCTTCCCCAGTAATTACCAAATCTGCACCTTCCATTTTTTCTGCAAGTCGTGTTACCCGGGTAATAATATCGACACCTCGCTCAAGTGTACCCTTCAAAAAAAGCATGACCGCATATCCAAGTCCTCCCGCGGCACCTGTTCCTGGAAAGTCCTTTATATCTAACCCCAATTGACTTTCAACTATTTGAGCAAAATGAGCAAGCCCGCTATCTAATCTTTTTATATCAGTATCACTCCCTCCTTTTTGCCTTCCATATACTTTTGAAGCACCATTTTCCCCACACAAAGGATTATCAACATCACATGCTACAATAAACGCTACATGCTCGATTCTACTATCAATACCTGACATATCAAGCGTATGAATTTTCAACAATTCTCCACCTCCATGATCAATTTCATTTTCGTTTGCATCAAGAAAACGAACACCAAGCGCCTGCGCCATACCTAATCCACCATCATTGGTGGCGCTTCCTCCCAAGGCAATAATAATTTTGACACAACCTCTGTCCATAGCATCCTTTATCAGCTCGCCTGTACCAAATGAAGTGGTCTTCATCGGATTTCTTTCTTCAGGTTTAAGTAAAGGGAGACCAGAAGCTGCGGCCATTTCAATAACCGCAGTTTTTCCATCGCCCATGATTCCATAAAAAGAATTTATCTTTCTGAACAAGGGATCATGCACAACCTTCTTTATAAGTTTTCCTTCTAAGCCATCAATCAACGATTCAACAGTTCCTTCACCACCATCCGCCATTGGAACTAGAACAGTCTCCACTTGAGAATCTACATTTACTATTCCTTTCTGGATGGCCGTTGCAACCTCAAGAGCCGTCAAGCTTCCTTTAAATGAATCAGGAGCGATTACAATTTTCATCTTGCTTAACAAAGTTTAGTTGAAAGAATCGTTACTCACTTTTAAATTATTTCTTTCGCCAATTTCTTTTTATTCCATTTCACCACCAATGTTGTAAGGATTGGTACCAGAATAGCGGTCGTAATAGTAGAGGCTGCGATCTGTGGTGTTGCTATTGCGGCAACAGCACTTAAGGATGGATCTGCCAAAACAACCGCAGCCGGGGTGGCTACAGCATTTCCCGCAGTACTTGAAGCAGCAGCTCCAGCAACACCTGTACCGCCTGTAACTTTATCAGATAAAATATTAAAAAGCCCACCTACTACAACTGTTAATATTCCCAATACAATTCCTGGAATTCCTGCTTTCAATAACATTCCCAAACTAAGTCCACAACCTAAAGCGAAAGCAAAGAAGGGGATTAGCATAGGGCCTCCTTTCATTAAAAAATCACGCATTTGCTTGTCTAGATTACCCAGCAGCATTCCT
>JBGSXJ010000247.1:0-2101 GCA_041751535.1 Aquaticitalea sp. | reverse complement strand
AAAACCTGTCTTTCCGCTGGCATGGATCACGTCTTCTGGTTTACAGCCCAATAAGTCTACAATATCATCTGTTACTTCTTCAGGATTTGCGCTTGGCAAATCGACTTTATTTAGCACCGGAATAATTTCAAGGTCATTTTCCAATGCCAAATATAAATTGGAAATGGTTTGTGCCTGAATACTTTGGGCAGCATCAACAATCAACAAAGCGCCTTCACATGCAGCGATGGAACGGGAAACTTCATAAGAAAAATCAACGTGGCCTGGAGTATCAATTAAGTTTAGGATATAATTTTCGCCTTTATATACATATTCCATTTGTATGGCGTGCGATTTTATGGTGATACCACGTTCGCGCTCCAAATCCATATTATCAAGCAATTGATTTTGTTTTTCACGCTCGGTGACAGTGCCAGTAAAATCCAGTAATCTGTCCGCCAATGTGCTTTTTCCGTGATCGATATGTGCAATGATGCAAAAGTTTCTGATGTTCTTCATAAAAAGGCTTCAATCTGAATATTTTGCAAATATAATTCATTTATCGGCTCTTGGTTGTTTAATGTTTAGTTTATGGCACGAGAATTACGGATAAACCGTAAATAAAATTCTAAAAGTAATAGTATATTGCAACATAAATCCCAATCAATTTGAAATTTAAAATTCGCTTTTTAACGAGCCTTTTCTCAATTTTTTCAGCGACGTTTTGCTTTGGTCAGGAATTTTCCATATCAGGATTTGTTGACGATATTCAAAATGAACCTATAACCTATGCAAGCGTCTTGTTGATGAAGTCACAGGATTCGGTTATTGTAAAAGGCGTTTCGACGAATGAACAGGGCTTTTTTTTAATTGATAAGCTAACGGCTGATGATTACATCTTAAAGATAAGCTTTTTGGGATTTGAAGATGTTTATAGCTCAATTGCATTAAATGAAACCCTGGATGTGGGTACTATAGTTCTGCAAGAATCTTCCGAGATGTTAAATGAAGTGAGTATTATTGCCAGAAAGCCCACGCTTAAAAAGGAAGCTGACCGACTGGTTTTTAATATAGAAAACACTGCGTTGGTAGAAGGAAATATGTTTCAGGTGCTGAAAAGCACTCCTGGAATTTTGATTCTCGACAATAACATTCAGGTGAAAAACTCCACACCTTCAGTTTTTATAAACGATAAAAAAGTACATTTATCCAATGATGAATTGGTGCAATTGCTGGAAGGTTCTTCGGCCAATAGCATAAAATCGGTTGAGGTTATTACCAATCCTTCGGCAAAATATGATGCCGAGAGTGGAGCGGTTATAAATATCGTGATGAGTAAAAATCTGGTAACTGGTTATAGGGGCAATGTTTTTGCCAACTATACGCAAGGTGTTTTTCCACGCTATGATGGTGGGATGAGCCATTTTTTTAAAAATGAAAAGATCAACTTTTTTGCGAATTATACCTATTCCGATTCTAAAATCAATCGAGATCAAAAGGATGTCATTAATTATTTGGACGGAAACAACGAAGTAGATCAAATTTTTAAATCGCATATCAACCGAAATACACGATCCAAAACACACAATTTCAACTTTAATTTTGATTACGCCATCAACGACAACAATACCTTGAGTTTGTCTTCCAATATGTTGGTACTTCCATATTTTGATTATTTAATAAACAACAACACCGATGTGTTAAATGCCAATCAGGATTTGCTATATTATTTTAACACCAAAAATTCATCCGAAGATGACAAGTACAATCTTGGGTTTGATTTGGATTATGTGCATAAATTCAAAACAGCGGGCGAGAGGCTATCCTTTAATGCCCACTACACGACCTTTAATTATAGTCGCAACCAGAACGTCATGAGTAATTATTTTAATAATGATGACAGCTTTTTACAAATGACCGCTTTTAGAACTGACAACAATCAGGATACCAAAATTTACACAGGCCAGATTGATTACGTAGCGCCACTTAATGATTCGGCTACATTAGAAGTTGGGGCAAAATCATCCAACATTAAGAATTTGAGCGACATTACACAGTTCGATATCGCGAATGGTCAGGAAACTCTAAACGTCAATAATACAGATGCTTTTGATTATGATGA
>JBGSXJ010000246.1:0-6731 GCA_041751535.1 Aquaticitalea sp. | reverse complement strand
GTATATATTTTAGATTTCCCAAACGGAACCGCAACGCGCATCCCAGGATTTAAAAATTCGGCTTCGGCTGCTGTTATGCTATAAGTGAATGATTTCTCAATCGGAATGGGAAGTATGACATCAATAAAGTGTTGCATTTTTGTGGTTATTCCTTTATTCGTTTCCAATACTGCGTGTCATAAAAAAAAGCGATATAGCCTCTAACTTGTAGAACATTATTTTTTTCTGTCAATTTCAAACGGCACTTGTATGTTTTGCCGTTTTGTGGATCTGTGATGGTGCCCCCCTTATACGCATCGCCATCTTTTTCCATGTTTTTGATGATGTCCAATCCTAAAATAGGTTTGTTGTAATCATCCCCTTTACAAAATATACAAGGCAAATCACGCTTACTGGCATCAGCAATTTCTACAATTTTCCCAAACAGTTCTCCATTGCGTTCATAAAGCTCTACTACTGCTTTCTCCTCACCAGTTTCGTCAAGCGTTCGCCATTTACCCAAAATGCTTTGCGATAACATGTTCGAAGTTAATAGGACAATGACTAGAAAAAGTAGAAGGGTTTTAAACATTTTTTTTGAGTTTTCGACGTCTTAATTGTTGGATTGTAGCATTCAATTCAAAGCCAAGCAACATAATATTGGAAATTAACCAAATATAAAACAATAAGATCAGTAAGGCTCCAATGGAACCATAAAGCTCATTGTATGTTGAAAAGTAGGTGACATAAATTCCAAATAAATAGGAAAACACAATAATGAGAATGGTGGTCAATAAGGCTCCAGCGGAGAAAAATTTTGAATGTTTCCCTTCCTTGGTACCAAAATAGTAAAGTGTGGCGGTAGCCATATACACCATGATTACAAAAAAGACATACTTTGCCACTGCAATCAGCATAATGCCTTCCGATTGTGTTTCATAGCCTTGCTTATCAAACATCCAAAGCAGTCTTTTTATAACGTACAATTCAAAATAACCCAAAACCGCAATGGTAAGAATCATTATAAAGGTAATTATCAAAGCGACACCAATAGAATAAAGATATTGTTTTAAAATACTCCTTGTCAACTGTGTATGGAACGAACTTTCAAACCCGGAAAACAAGGCACTGACACCATTCGCCATCAATAAAAGAGCCAATATAAATACAGTCGAAATCAAGCCAGCATTACCGCCGGTATAGATATTTTGAAAGATATTCTGAAAAAAGAACTCCGATGTTTGTGGTGGCAATATAGAGTTTAGAAACTCATTGAATTCACGTTCAAAACCATCAACGGGTATATACGGAATGAGAATAATGATAAACAGTAAGAACGGAAAGATGGCCGTAAAAAAACTGAAAGCTATTGAACTAGCCCTCGAGGTAACCGCTCCCTTAATAACACCTTTGGCGTACAACCTCAAAAAATAGTAGAGCGTTAATCCTTCCAACGCAGGCAGCTGAATATTCTTTAAAAACCTGACGATATTTTTAATTACCGGCAGTCGTTCGAGTTTGTGCTCGATTTGATCTTCTATATTTTCATCCGGTTGGTTAGACATTCCCTTAAACTGCTTTTAAGCTCAAATCCATATTGTGCACTGAATGCGTCAATGCTCCCGAAGATATAAAATCAACACCACACTCCGCATACTTTCTAGCTGTTTGTTCATTGATGCCTCCAGAGGACTCGGTCAAACATGTGTCTCCAATGAGCTGAACTGCCTTTTTGGTGTCTTCAAAATTAAAATTATCAATAAGGATTCTGTAAACGCCTTCATTTTGTAAAATCTCCTTGATTTCTTCAAGATTTCTGGCCTCCACAATGATTTTTAAATCCAGATGGTTAGCTTTCAAGTAATCTTTTGTTTTTGTAATCGCCTTTGTTATTCCACCTGCAAAATCTATGTGGTTATCTTTTAGCATAATCATATCATACAAAGCAAACCGATGGTTCTCACCTCCTCCAATCTTTACTGCCCATTTTTCGAGAGCCCTAATTCCTGGAGTCGTCTTGCGAGTATCGAGGATTTGTGTATCGGTTCCAAAAAGCAAATCTACAAAACCGCGGGTTTTGGTGGCAATGGCACTCATACGTTGCATGGCATTCAGCACCAAACGTTCTGCCTTTAGTATGGATTGTGAAGCGCCTTCAACATAAAAAACGATATCGCCATAACGCACTTCAGATCCATCTTGAATCAGGGTTTCCACTTTCAAATTTTTATCAACGTATTGAAACACTTGTTTCGCAAATTCCACTCCTGCAATTATACCTTCATCCTTGACTAGCAATTTTGCCTTCCCCATGGCATCGTGGGGAATACAGGCCAACGAACTGTGATCGCCATCGCCAACATCTTCACGTATGGCGTTGGCTATGATGAGTTCTATTTCTTTATTAAATTGTTCCTGTGAAATCATTTGAGACATATTTAGTGTAAAAATAAGAATTGAAAAACGAAATATTCAAAATACAAATACCAATTTCCAAATACCAATAAAATTGTAATTTTACCGCATGCAAATCAAACTTCTCGCCATAGGAAAAACCGATAACAGTCAATTGCAACTATTAATAGATGACTATCAAAAACGACTTGGTTTTTATATCAAATTTGAATTTGAGATTATTCCAGATTTAAAGAAAGTCAAAAATTTGAGTGAAGACCAACAAAAGCAAAAAGAAGGCGAATTGATTTTAAATAAACTCAGCGCAACTGACGTACTGATCCTTTTGGATGAAAATGGAAAACAATATGATTCCGTTGGGTTTTCAGAATATCTACAGAAACACATGAATTCTGGAATCAAGCAATTGGTGTTTGTCATCGGCGGACCTTACGGATTTTCAGCTGATGTATATAACAAAGCTTTCGGGAAATTATCATTGTCAAAGATGACCTTTTCGCATCAAATGATTCGCTTATTTGTTATTGAACAATTGTACCGAGCTTTCACTATTCTAAAAAATGAGCCTTATCACCATCGATAAAATTACTTTGTAAAGAAATTGAATCCCTATCGTCTTATAGGATGTAAAAATTATCCTATTTATGAAGCCATTTACGTTAACACTTCTTGTTTTTTCAATTTGGAATTTTTCTTTTTCACAAGGAAAAATTGATGGTTTTTATCGAGGAAATGGAAACGGAACAGTTGTTTTGGGTTTTGGATATGAAGATAGCAAAGCGTATTATGCCGGCAGGGAAAAAGTTGATTTGACGCGAACTCTTTTTTATGTCAACCTTTACGGAGCTTATGGAATTTCTGAAAATTTAGATGCACAAATAAGCATTCCTTATTTGGAAAGTGATGACAATAAAGCGTTACAGGATATCAGTTTGTTTTTAAAATATCGGTTCTTTAAAAGCACTACAGTAAACGGTCAACTACAATTAAGTTTTGGCGCTGGATTTTCAACACCGTTAAGTGATTATCCCGTTGGAGATTTGAATGATTTGGGCCAGCAAGCTACAATTATCGATGCTCGTGCCATGATACATTATCAAAGTAACAGTAATTGGTTTGGAACCTTACAAACAGGATTTTCATTCAAACTGGAAGAAGTCCCAAACAGTTTGCCATTTGTTTTTAAAATTGGAAAGGCTTCAGAAAAATGGTATTTTGATGCTTATTACGAATATCAATACACGTTTGGTGGCGAAGATTATTTAGGCAGTCCGAGACCACAGAATTTTAGGGAATTTGGAGTGGACTATCACAAAATAGGCGGCTCGTTATACAAGCCGCTATTTTCTGATTTTGGTATCTACCTCAACGCCTCCTACCTTTTAAGCGGCAGAAATACGTTCATCGGTCCTTCGTATGGATTTGGATTTGTATATGATTTTTAAAACTAAAAAGTTTTATAGGTTTCCTTACGTTTTTTTAGTTGCACTTCGAGATCGCTGATGGTTTCTTTAACGGCCATTTCATAATTCTTCTCATTGGAAGTTGCAAAAATTCTCGGGCCAGGAAGGCTTAATCGGATATTACAGATTTTACTGTTAACAGGTTCGTTGTTGTCTTCCTTAAAAAACACTTCTGCGCCTATAATCCATTCATATTTATTCGCGAGTTTATTTAATTTTTCTGTGGCATGCTCTGAAAGCCATTCGCTTGCATCTATATCTACATATTGAAAAGTTACTGTCATAATTCTAATTTTATTATTTTAGGAAAGATAAAATTTTTTAAGGACTATTGGAGATTGATATATCATAAAATAAGTATAAAATTTACCCTAATGACTCGTTCTAGAAAATTATTTGTAGATGATCGGATGGTATTTTGTAACAAATTCAAGAACAGAGGAATCACTCAATTTTGTGGGATAAGACATTAATTTCAGTTGTACAGATTGGCCTCCTGCATGAAGTGGTGGTTGTTTATAATGCTGCGAATTTAACTGAAATCCCATGGCCTCATAAAATTTAATGCGTCTTTTCACAATCATATCAGTTGGCAATTCCACTTCCAACAACAGCAGATTAGATATTTGTTGTTTGATGGATTCAATGATGACACTACCAAAACCCATACTTTGGTGATTTGGTGCTATTGCAAAATGTTCTATAAAACTTAAATCTTCAAATTTCCACCATAACACAAAACCGATAAAGCTACTTTCCAATGTGATGACTTCAAAATGATAATTTTCACAATTTAATAACTCTAATTGTTTTGCATAAGTTCGACGCTCTTCCCAAGGAAATGACTGCTCATATAACTGCCATGCCTTTTCAAAATACGGATGCGCCATTGTGGCTAATCTTTGTGTTGATAGGTTCATTGAAAATCGATTTTACTATTTTCAATTTCTAAACTTGTTTTTTTAATCCAAGTTGGAAACGAATACGCAATATTATGATGATTTTCTAAATAAATTCATCTTTCATTTCAATTCTAGAATTGTACTTTTGATTGTTCAAAATATAAAAAAAATGCAACTCGTTTTCGCCACAAATAATCTAAACAAACTAAATGAAGTTCAAAACACAGTTCCTAATCACATCAAATTATTGAGCCTAATGGACATTGGTTGTGAAGAAGATATTCCTGAAACCCAAACTACCATTGAAGGTAATGCCATACAAAAGGCGCAGTACGTTAAAACTAAATATGGCTTTGATTGTTTTGCGGACGACACGGGTTTGGAAGTTGAAGCCTTACATGGTGAACCTGGTGTCTATTCGGCGCGCTATGCAGGTGAACAGCGGAATGCCGATGCTAATATGAACAAGCTTTTGGCAAATCTAGAAACTCATCAAAATAGAAATGCCCAATTTAAAACAGTCATTGCGTTACACTTCAACGGACAACTAAATACATTTACAGGTATTTGTGAAGGTTCCATTACGGACTCAAAACAAGGTAAGAAGGGTTTTGGTTATGACCCGATTTTTAAAGCAAAAGGCTATGAGCAAACTTTTGCAGAAATCTCTTTGGAAGAAAAAAACACCATAGGCCATCGCGGAAAAGCCATGAAACAATTGGTGGAATTTTTATCAAAAAATGATTAAATACTTTGAAATAATTGTAACAATCCAAATGATTCAGCGTCGTATTGTCCGTAAATCCTGTATCTTTAAATATACTCAAATTTGCGGATTTTTGAACTCTAAATTGTAAATCACAAATAGTATATCAAGCATGAGCAACCTCATTCAAATAAGAAAAATTGTTCGAAATTTTCAATTGGGACAAGAAACCGTTTATGTATTAAAAGGCATTGATCTCGACATCGAACGAGGCGAATATGTTGCTATCATGGGGCCATCAGGTTCTGGTAAATCCACTCTGATGAATCTTTTGGGATGTCTGGATACACCAACATCGGGTCAATACATTCTCAACAACAAAGATGTCAGCAAAATGAGCGATGATGAGTTGGCAGAAATAAGAAATAAGGAAATCGGATTCGTATTCCAAACCTTCAATTTGTTGCCTCGTACCACAGCTTTAGAAAATGTAGCATTGCCCATGATTTACGCAGGTTATTCTAAAAGTGACCGAACAGAACGCGCCAAAGAAGTCCTTACAAATGTTGGGCTTGCCGACCGTATGGACCATAAACCTAATGAGCTTTCGGGCGGACAGCGACAACGTGTGGCTGTTGGTAGGGCCTTGGTAAATAAACCTTCCATCATTCTTGCCGATGAACCGACAGGAAATCTAGACTCCAAAACATCTTTGGAAATCATGCAACTTTTTGACGATATTCACAAAGCTGGCAATACGGTTATTGTTGTAACCCACGAGGAAGATGTTGCAAAGCGTGCACGTCGTGTTATTCGACTGCGAGATGGGATTATTGAGAGCGATACGTTGAATTAACCAAGTTTAGCACGTTTTACTTTTAAGGTCCATTCAAAATTAAAATTGGACACTTCAAATCCTTCTGAATTGCGACCTACGGAATTCATCCAAACGGTTTGGCCTTCCCCTGTTTCTATTGCTTTTTTAATGGCTTCATCCACAATAGGTCCGTCTGTACATTCAAAATTGATTCGTCCTGTGGCTTTTTTGCTAAATGACCCATTATTATTGGCGACTAGCATGGATATTTTTTGTCCACTCTCCATGATTTTTGACATGACCAATGCGCCAGTTGTTAATTCTGCAGCCATACCTTGCACTGCCCAAAACATGGAATTGAAGGGATTCTGATTGATCCAACGGTGTTTGACGCTGACTTCACATTTCAAATCATCTATATAGCTTGCTCGCACACCACACAAATAGGC
>JBGSXJ010000245.1:0-2130 GCA_041751535.1 Aquaticitalea sp. | reverse complement strand
ATGTACTAAATGGCACACCCACTTTTATTAAATTTCAATTACCTTTGAAACCGCAATAATAATTCTTCACGGTCAGCCTGTAAAAGTAAGCCAAGATATTCTTCCCTAGATAACTGCATTAACTGAGGAATAATTGCCTCTAACTCACTATCTAAATTTCCAAAACGTACTTTTAAAAGCGTCGAAATTGTTTCTCTTCTTTCGATTTCCACACCTTCTTGTTGCCAACTTGTTACAATCTGCATAACTTCCTCCCGTTCATCTAATCCCATTCTACTAATCACCGCTTGAAAAACCTGCTTCTCAGTATCATCAAGCCGCAAATAAGTATCAACAAACCCCGAAATTAATTGCATCCTTGCTGGATCTAACTTTAAAGTTGTTAGTAACCGCAAACATTCCGCCTTCACCTGCGGACGTTCTGACACTGCAATATTCATTTTCGCCATCAACGCCGCTGCCACTGGATTGTATTGCGTTAGAAAATCCCGCCAACTTAGGCGATTTAATTGAATTGCTGCAAACTGAAATTCCAGTACCTTTAAATCGCCAAACGTGACATGATAATTTTGAGATTCAGCACGTTTTGGTTCGTCGAAGGAGAAAATCACAACTGGATAAATTGGTAAATCATATTTTTCATGCAAGCGTGCAAAATACTTAAACATCCGCTTGGCAAATTCTGACTCAGTATAAGACTGATTTTCAACGTGAATTAAAAAATAAGTTTCCTGTTGCTGATAACGCACCTGCGCCAGTAAATCAATTTCTTTCTTTTCGCCAGATGTGACATCAGTAAATACATCTTGGGGTAAAAACTGGATAGAATCGCGGTCTATTTGGCTGGCTACTTGAGGCAGGAATAAATCGAGAAACTCAACAAAAAATGTAGATATTAATTCTTTGAAAAGCCTGTCATGGTCAATCATTCTAGCAACTCCTCCAACACGGGGCAGATATAGCGTAGCTGACACCAGAGGTAAAATAGTACAAATTTACCTAAAATCGTGGTTTGTAGTATGCCAATGACAAAACTAAAGCTCTTAAGTACTTACGCAAAATAAATTGCATATTATAAAAATAGTAATGTAAAATATCTTCTTGGCAATAAGAAGGTCAAAAAAATGCGATTTATTAAAGATTTAACTATTGATACAATCAAATTACTTAACAGAATATATAAACAAAGTTCTTATTATCAAGTTAAACAAAGAGCGCACTGTATTTTGTTGAGCTATGAAGGAAAAACAATTTCTGAATTGATGGAAATTTTTCAAGTCACCCGAAGAACCATATACAATTGGATGAATGATTGGGAAGAATACAGATTGGTAGGACTATATAATCGCCCAGGACGAGGGAGAAAACCAATTTTTAATGAACTCCAAGAGCTACAAATCAAAGAATGGGTAAAACAATCGCCAAAGGATTTAAAAAAAGTATTAGCTCAAATTGAAGAATTATGGGAAATCAGAGTTAGTAAAGATACAGTAAAGCGAATTTTAAAAAACTTTGAAATGACATGGAGGAGATTTAAAAGGGGATTAGCAGGAGAGCCAGACCCATTGGAATATAAGGAAAAACAAGAAGAACTCACTGCTCTAAAACAACAAGATAAATGTGGGAAAATTGATTTAAGATATTTAGACGAAACCGGTTTCTGTTTAACACCTTATATACCTTATGGATGGCAAGAAAAAGGAGAATATATTGAAATTGACAGTAGTCGTAGTCGTCGCCTAAATGTACTAGGATTAATGAATTGTGATCAAGAATTAGACGCCTATATATTTGAAGGAACAATTCCTTGCGATGTAGTTATCTCTTGTCTTGATAAATTCGCCGAAAATCTCCAAATAAAAACCATTGTCGTTATGGATAAAGCGTCATTTCACACAAGCAAAAAAATTCAGCAAAAAATTAGCGAATGGCAAGAAAAGAAATTAGAAATATTTTGGCTACCATCTTACTCTCCTCAACTAAATTTAATAGAAATTCTCTGGCGTTTTATGAAATATGAATGGATAGAAATAGATGCATACTTTAGTTGGTCAAATTTAGTTAACTATGTTGAAAAAGTCATTCGAGATTTTGGAGAAAAATATGTAATTAATTTTGCATAGGTACTTA
>JBGSXJ010000244.1:0-1713 GCA_041751535.1 Aquaticitalea sp. | reverse complement strand
CCGCAAACCCCTAATCCAAGCGATTTAGCAGCTTTCAATGCGGCATTTTCTTCTTCGTCGGTCAGCTGAATGATTTCGGCAGTGCCACCACGGTGCAAATTAGAACGAAATTCGCCCTCTTTACCTTGTCGTTTCATGGCTCCAACAACATTCCCATCAACAATAAACGCCCTAATATCTGCGCCTTTGGCTTCCTTGATAAATTCTTGAACGATAACTCGAGCTTGCAGTCCGTTAAATGCTTCCAAAACAGATTCGGCCGCATTGTTGGTTTCCGCCAATACAACACCAAGGCCTTGTGTGCCTTCCAATAGTTTAATGACCAAGGGTGCGCCACCGACATATTCAATAACCTCGGCAACATCTTTAGTATAGTTGGAGAAAACGGTTTTTGGCATTCCCAATCCTGCACGGGATAGAACTTGCAAACTTCGTAATTTATCTCTTGATCGTACCAAAGCTTGCGACTCGATCACCGAAAAGACTTTCATCATCTCAAACTGGCGTACCACCGCAGTACCATAGAACGTTACGGAAGCACCAATTCTAGGGATAATGGCATCTACATTCTCTATAGGCTTTCCTTTATAGAGAACTGCAGGATTTTTCTTTTCAATGATGATTTCACATTTTAAAGGATCAATCACTTCACAGGTATGTTTGCGCTGTCTTGCAGCTTCCACAAGACGTCTTGTGGAATATAAGTGAGGGTTTCTGGATAATACGATGATATTCATTTAGGGTTTTTTATTATATGATACATTTTTTTGTGTGACATCAACAACGAATTTTTTTGTCAAAAATTTACGACCTATCAATATTGGATATTTCATATCATCGCGTGTGCTCAAGGTCAAGGAAATGGTATAAGGTTTACCAAATAAAACGATGGTGGTTTTAACCTTATATCGTTTTTGCACCAGACCATTACTACTTTTTACCTTGGCTATTGAATACTCATTGAATTTTATTTCCTTGCCATTGTAACGCGGATGGCCTTCATCATAAAAAATACAAATTAGTACATCATCAATTACAATGACTTTGTGGCAATGAATAGACGACGTGTACGCTCCAGTATCAATTTTGATGTCAATGTCAAACAAATCGAGCGTCGGGAAGTCAGCTTTATCAATTCGACCAATAACTTTTTTGGGCATTCTAAAATCTAATGTTGAGGGTGCAAGGTAATTAAAAAAACAAACGTATCTTTTACGGGCTCTAATTTTTTATGGTTTGCTTAAGAGGGAATTCTTTTTCGAGCGCAAGGGTTTAAGTGGTTAATGTATATTAGTTGTTTTTTGAGAAAACCACGTTTTAGCTCATTATTGGGAAATATTATTTCGTTGCATTAATTTATAGAAGTGCTATCTTTGAAACATGAATCAGCCTTCTTTAGAAATTCAGTTGCAAACCCTGCCCAATCAACCAGGCGTATACCAATATTACGATGCGGAAGGCAAGATTTTGTACGTAGGAAAGGCCAAGGATTTAAAAAAAAGAGTGGCTTCCTATTTCAACAAAATCCAAGATTATGGTAAGACTAGGGTTTTAGTAAAGAAAATCGCCACCATTAAGCACATCGTGGTCGAAACTGAAACAGATGCGCTACTGCTTGAAAACAATCTCATTAAAAAGTATCAACCACGCTATAATGTGATGTTGAAGGATGACAAATCCTATCCATGGATTTGTATCAAAAACGAACGTTTT
>JBGSXJ010000243.1:0-5779 GCA_041751535.1 Aquaticitalea sp. | reverse complement strand
GGACAGGCAGGCGGACCCAATGCAAACTTCTTCGTAAAAACTACTGTACAGTAGAGTTTCTATTATTGAGGGAGCGAATAGCACGGGGAAACTTGTGCTATTCCTTTTTATACGGATTCCTTTTTGGAAAGCCAATCACATAGATGCTGGATAGCTCTCAAATCACCCCTTTTATTCAAAAGAAGTTGATCGCCATGCCTCCCGCACTGCTTTTGATAGCCCAACTTTTTATGGGCGCCCTTACAGGCGGTTGGGGTCTGATCCTCGCCACTCCCATCACGGTGATTGTGTTGGTGCACGAATTGTACATTAAAAATCGAGAGGGTGTTACGTCTTAATTTGGCTTGATTAGTCCCGTTAGCGGTGCTGGGTTTGCACGGAGTGCTTAATTAGAATGGGACGCCAAAATTTCGCCTTTGTATTTTAGGAATTCCTTTAATTGATAAAACAAACATTACCTATCAGTAATTTGCATACGACAATCTTCATTTTGCAAACATCCTTTTCTTAATTTTTGGTGAATTTTGTATCCATAAAAACAACTATTATGAATTTGAAACAGGTACCATTAGGAAGTGAAGGATTAATAATTCCGAATATCGGTCTGGGCTGTATGGGAATGACGGGTTTTGGGGATGCAGACATGTACGGAAAAACGGACGAAAAAGAAGCCATCGCAACCATTCATCGTTCTTTGGAACTGGGCGGGAATTTCCTCGACACTGCCGATTTGTACGGTCCTTTTAAAAACGAGCAATTAATTGCAAAAGCCATCGAAGGTAATCGTGACCAATACATTATTGCTACGAAATTTGGTTGGGAAATTGACGATAATGAGGAAGTAACATGGAAAATTAATGGAGAGAAAGATTATGTAAAGAAGTCTGTAGAACGTTCCCTAAAAAATCTAAAGACCAATTACATCGACCTTTACTATATGCACCGTCTCGATAAAAATACCTCTATCGAAGAAACCGTTGGAGCGATGGCGCAATTGGTAAAAGAAGGAAAAATTGGTTATATCGGATTATCAGAGGTATCTTCCGAAACTGTGAAAAGAGCGCACGCTGTTCATCCAATTACGGCCGTTCAAAGTGAATATTCTTTGTTTGAAAGAACGGTAGAGGAGAAAGGCGTTATCAAAACTTTGAATGCATTGGGAATTGGTTTTGTTGCTTATTCACCTTTAGGAAGAGGATTTTTGTCTGGACAAATCCGTACCATTGATGATTTGCCCGAAAATGATTTCCGCAGAGGCATTCCACGCTTTCAGGAAGCCTATTTTCATAAAAATATTGAACTCGTAGAAGCGGTGGAGGCATTAGCTAGAGAAAAAGGCATTACCTCTTCTCAATTAGCTTTGGCGTGGATTATCAGCAAAGGAATCGTTCCAATTCCAGGCACAAAACGCAGAACATATCTTGAACAAAATATTGAAGCAAGCAACATCATATTGAGCGAATCTGATTTACAGAAACTGGAAAACATCGTACCTTTAGGCACTGATACCGGTGCGCCTTATGACGAATTCAGTATGGGACTTTTAGATTATTAAGCTTAAATTTATAGTGATGAATACAATTGCCTCCATTTCCAAATTTCACAAATTACTTTCGCTTCCAGAACCGAAGCATCCGTTGGTAAGTGTCATCAATCTGTCCGAAAGTATGTTCCTTGAAGATGAGATTTGGAAAGGTTTCGTCAACCGTTTTTATTGTGTGGCATTGAAGAGAAACGCAACAGGAAAAATAAGATACGGACAGCAGCACTATGACTACGACAAAGGAGTGTTGAGTTTTACGGCACCAAATCAAGTGCAGTATCTTGACCTTCAAAATATGGAATGTGGTTCCGAGGGTTATCTGCTCATTTTTCACGAAGATTTTTTGCTGAAACATGCTTTGGCAAACACGATTTCTTCGTACGGGTTTTTCTCTTACGCGGTGAACGAAGCTTTGCATTTATCGGAAGATGAGGAGCATAATCTGCTTGAAATCCTGCATAAAATCGATACAGAATGTCAGCATATTGACCAGTATACGCAGGAAATTATGTTGTCTCAGATTGAATTATTGCTCAATTATTCCAAACGTTTTTATGAACGGCAATTCATTACTCGAAAAAGCGGAAATCATCAGCTTCTGACAAAATTTGAAACGTATTTGAATGATTATTTTGACAACGATTTAGCGCAGCAAGGATTATTAAGCGTTCAGCAAATTGCTGAAGCCATGCATATCTCCCCTCATTATTTGAGTGATCTTTTGAGAATTCAAACCGGACAAAACACGCAGCAACATATACACGACAAGCTCATCAGCAAAGCCAAAGAGAAACTGTCGGTAACGGAGCTTTCGATCAGTGAAATTGCTTATGAACTTGGTTTTGAGCATTCGCAATCGTTCAGCACCTTATTCAAAAAGAAAACGAACATGTCCCCTATGGAATTCCGGAAGTCGTTTCATTGACTATAACACTATGATTGTCGGGATTGTAAACTTTTTGTTGAGGGGTGTATTTTAGCTTTTGCTCACTGTTGGGGGTCTTGACAGCCTCGAGGGCTAGCAGGATAAGAGGCACAGATTGCAAATCCGCGCCATCGGGATATTTAAACCTATCAATTTACCACCCAAATATGGTGCGGGTGATAACGTTCAAAAACCTCTAAAACCCTTATGAATTATACACATTGTTCTACTTCTTTATTAGATTTTGGCAGCTGTTTTCATGGCCTTTAGTTTAGCTTGATCGTAAACCTTTCCGCCTTTCACAACCACTTCTACATTCTTCATATTTTCAATATCCTCAAGAGGATTCTTGCTTAACAAAATCAAGTGGGCCACCTTTCCAGCTTCAATTGCACCGTAGTACGTTTCAAGTCCAAAAAATTTGGGCCCGTTAATTACTGATGTGGATAGTGCTTCCTGGGGAGAGAGCCCTGACTTCACCATTAATGCCAATTCAATGTGCAAAGCTGAACCTGGATAAATATAAGAATTTTCTGGGCCGCAGTCTGATCCGGCCAAAAGGGTTATTCCGGCTTGAAACATTGGTGCTACCATGCTATTAAATCGTTGGGACATATCAAGCATCATTTGCTTCCCCTCCGGGCTCCGGTTTTGCGCTTGCTTGATCCTTCTTTCATAGGTTTTTTGAATACCAGGCCCCATCAAGGGCAATATGTTGTCTTTAGAAGGATCTATCTCATGCAATTGCGACATCATTTGGTAGATATATAGCGTTGGGGTAACGTAAAATTCCTTGGAGCCTAATTTCTCAAAGGCTGCTCTTGCAAGATCTTCATCATAAGTGGCAAGAAGCTGAGGCAACATTTTGAAACCGATATTCAACTGTCTTAAGCTATCACCAATTGGTGAGGCCAGGCTGAGAAACGAAGGAAGATGCTCCACCCCATCAAGTCCATATTCAATAGCTTTATAATGATCAGCAGACAAGGGCATATGCCCGGTAACATTAAGTCCCCGCTTTTCGGCTGCTTTTATAATTTCATAGTACAGTTCCGGAGCTAGTGGGCTATCATAGGTTTTTATAAAATCGACTTGCAGATTTTCAAGTGAATCCAAAGCAGGTGGTATGTCTTCTGTCTTTGCGATGGGAATTGATCCCGCCCAATATGCATCAGCTCCATCTAGCTTTAGACCTGAGGTAAAAATATTAGGTCCTTCCAATGTGCCATCACTTATTTGATGTCTCCATTGTAGTACGCTAACGGCTATATCACCTCCCGCATCCCTCACAGTGGTTATACCATGGGCGATGAAGAGTGGTAACAAGTTTTTGTTTTCATCGATCAGGGAATCACCTCCCCGAAAATGGACATGATTGTCCCACAAGCCGGGCATTGCAAACCTACCTTCCGCATCGACAATTTGGTCAGCATCATACCTATCTGCAGATGCCATATCTGATACCAATTGAATGGTATCTTTATTAATACCAATGAATTTTCCATTCGAAATTTTCCCGCTTTCAATATCAATTATGGAGGCATTGACAATCAGGATATCGAATTTTTCTTTTTTCTTTAGTTGACAAGAGGTCACTAAAATCAATGTCACAAAATAAAATATAAATTTCTGTATCATATAGTATTGCTTTATGAAGCACAACGGTTTACGTATTGGCGATGGTGGGACATTTGAAAAACGTCTGCCCAACATTTGCACAAATTCCAAATAGAATTACAAATGTTGAGTTTACAACTGTCAGCCCAACTATTGCCAATACGATGTTATCGGCTGCTCTTCTCCTGTCCATTTGCGATGTCATTTTGAGACCTTGCTTTCTATCCACCTATTAATTTTTGTTTCCAAAATAATAAGAGGCAAGCAGCCATCTTTTAAAACATCATCGTGGAATTCTTTAATGTCAAACTTGTTACCCAATTTCTTCTTTGCTCTTTCACGTAGCTCAATAATTTTTAATTCTCCAACTTTATAACTTACTGCTTGGCCTGCTGTAACCATATATCTTTCTATCCTTTGTTCAGCCTCAATGGATGATACAGGCTGGTTCTCTAACACATAAGCTATGGCTTTTTCACGGCTCCATCCTTTGTAATGAATTCCTGCATCAACCACTAATCGAACAGCCCGTTCAATTTCACCATTTAACCTGCCCAAATATTGGTAGGGGTCTGTATACATTCCTAATTCCTTACCTAAACTTTCGGCATACAAGGCCCAACCTTCTACAAAAGCACTTGTTATATAAGCTTTTCTAAATTCAGGAATATCGGCTTCCTGTTGAATAGCTAATTGATAGTGATGACCTGGAATAGCTTCGTGTATAAATAAGTCTTCCATCGCAAAATAATTGTATTGACCCGGGTCATGAATTACTTCATAAAAAATACCCGGCCTTTTTCCATCTCGTGATGGCTGCATGTATTGAGCATTAGCACCGGCAGCCCGAAACTTTTCAGTTGCCCTTACTTCAAATTTTGCTTTGGGTGTTAAATTAAAAAGGCTATTTAGCTGCGGGGACATTTTATCAAGAAAGCTTCTGTATCTGTCCAACACTTCCTCTTCGGTTTCAAATGGAAAGAATTTAGGGTCGGTTTTTACATATTCAAAAAACGATTTTAAATCGCCTTTAAAGCCTACTTGTGTTTTTACAGAATCCATTTCTTTGCGAATACGGGCAACCTCACTAAGCCCTAAATTAAAAATTTGTTCGGCATTAATGTTTGTCGTTGTGTAATACTTTAACCACAACTCATATTCCTTCTTTCCATTTGCATTATTTAAAAGCCCTGATGTTGTTCTTGCTTTAGGAATATACTCAGTAACAATATAGTCATGCAATTTTTTGTACGCAGGCTTGATAATGTTTTCAATGGCTGCCGAGTAATCTTTTTTTAATTGAACCGCTGCCACACTATCTAAGTCGTTTGGTACTTTTAGTAAAGGTGTATAAAAAACATTCTCCTCTACAGCGCCTTCAAATAAGGGTTTTAATTGTGGCGGCACTTTTTCCATTGCTGCCTTTGGGTTTGTATTATTTTGCTCGACACCCCTTTTCATATTTGCAATGGCCTGGTCTACCCAGGTTTGAAACCCTTTCATGCGGCTGATGAAATCTCTGTAATCTTTTTCGGTAGTAAAAGGAACAAAGCCAGCTCCCGAACCTAATGTTGCAAAGCGTTGCGGAAAGCTAAATACAAATTGGTCAACTGGTCTGTAAAATCCCAAAGAATTATTCCATCTTTCGTTTTCGGATTTCAGCTTGTAGGTAAGCACATCAATACTTAATAACT
>JBGSXJ010000242.1:0-3978 GCA_041751535.1 Aquaticitalea sp. | reverse complement strand
CATGCCTGCTGTTGGTTTTGTAACTGTGTCACTTCTCAAATCAATAGTCATCCTAAACTAATTTAGTGGTAAAATTAAAAAATAATACCTCTTATCCTTTCAACTGATGATTTTAAAATTCTACATTTGTTGAAAATATATAACTTATGACTACATCCGATCAAATTAAGGATCTTGTAGAGCGCCTCGGGGCGTTGAGGAGGTATCTTTGACGTTGATGCCAAAACGATTGAAATAAGCAACGAGGAAGAGCAAACCTTTGACCCAAATTTCTGGAATGATTCCAAATCAGCAGAACTTATTATGAAATCGCTTCGAGAGAAGAAAAAATGGGTTGAAGACTATCTAACTGCCAAAACACTAATTGAAGAACTTGAGGTTTTTCAGGAATTCTTTAAAGCAGGTGACGTATCTGCAGAAGAGCTCGATGCGCATTTCGACAAAACACTTAACCATATCGAAAAACTGGAATTTAAGAATATGTTGTCTGATGAAGGTGACAGTTTAAATGCAGTTTTGCAGATTACAGCAGGTGCTGGCGGTACAGAAAGTTGTGATTGGGCTAGTATGCTCATGCGTATGTATTTAATGTATGCTGAAAAAAGCGGATTTAAAGTCAAGGAACTCAATTATCAAGAAGGTGATGTGGCGGGAATCAAGACCGTAACTTTTGAAATTGAAGGCCATTTTGCATTCGGATGGCTCAAAAGTGAAAATGGCGTTCATAGATTGGTGCGGATATCCCCTTTTGATAGCAATGCCAAACGTCATACCAGTTTTGCCTCGGTTTATGTATATCCATTGGTAGATGATACCATCGAAATTGAGATCAATCCTGCTGATATCGAAATTACCACAGCGCGGTCTAGTGGTGCGGGTGGGCAAAATGTGAATAAGGTAGAGACCAAAGTACAATTGACCCACAAGCCATCTGGCATTCAAATATCGTGTTCAGAAACACGATCACAGCACGACAATAGAGCAAGAGCGCTTCAGATGTTGAAATCGCAGTTGTACGAAATTGAATTACAGAAGCAGTTGGCCCAACGTGAAGATATCGAAGCAGGAAAGATGAAAATTGAATGGGGTAGTCAAATACGCAATTACGTGTTGCATCCTTACAAGTTAATAAAAGATGTTAGGACAGGCCATGAAACAGGCAATGTAGATGCGGTTTTAAATGGCGATATTGATGAATTTTTAAAAGCCTATCTAATGATGATGGGTCAAAAAGAGGAAGACACAAACGAGCTGTAAAGTTAGAAGCGCTTTAGGATTAAATTTAAAATATTTCACATGATTTTTGGGGCTAAAATCGTAATTCTTTTGTTTGGTGTTTTCCTAATCCTTGTTGGTTTTATAATGCTTTTTAAGCCCAAAAGAGCTAGATCAACCTTGCAAAAGGCAGGTAGCACCAACTTCATCAATTACGCAGAAATCACGATTAGGATGATTCCTGCAATCGCTATGGTCATTTACGCAGAATATTCTAAATATCCTGAAGTTTTGAAACTTTTAGGTTGGTTCATGATTGCAACTTCTCTTATATTATATGCCATTCCGAGACGAATTCATCATGCATACTCCTTAAAATCTGCAGCCATTTTAAAACCAAGATATTTTCAATTAATTTCGCCTTTTTCAATCTGCTTTGGAGCCTTAACCATATATACCATACTTTAAATGAAACCTATAAATACATTAATATTTGACCTCGGTGGCGTCCTCATTGACTGGAATCCGGAATATGTGTACTTGGACGTCTTTAAAGGCGATCGCAAAAAAATGAAATGGTTTTTTGACACCATTTGCACCAATGATTGGAATGAAAACCAAGATGCCGGATATTCACTTGATCAGGCTACCGAAGAACGGGTTGCACTTTTTCCGGAACATGAAGAACTTATCAGAATGTATTATGGACGATGGGAAGAAATGCTTGGCGAAGCAATTGGCGATACAGTTGCGATCTTAAAACAACTGATAGATTCAAAAGAATATAAAGTCGTTGCCTTGACTAATTGGAGCCATGAAACCTTTCCTGTTGCATTAAAAAAGTTTGAATTTTTACAATGGTTTGATGGTATAATTGTATCAGGGGAAGAAAAAACCCGAAAACCTTTCAATGATATTTATGAATTGACCTTAAATCGATTCAATCTAAAAGCTGAAAATTCATTATTTATTGATGATAATTTAAGGAATGTGGATGCTGCAAATCAATTGGGAATTAATGCCATTCACTTTAAAACACCACTATTATTGAGAGAACAGCTAAAAAATTTCAATATCCATCTATCATAAGTCATTATTAATCAAATTGTTATTCTTATTAGTTTATAGTTATCGATGAACGGCATTCACTTCTTATGGAAAAATGTTAGATTTGGTCACCCCAAATTAATTAATAGCATAATGATCGTAATTTACCATAACCCCAATTGTAGTAAATCGAGAGAAACATTAGAAATTCTTGAAACCTCTAAAGAAGATATTCAGATCATAAAGTATCTGGACAAACCTCTCGAAGTCGAAAAATTAAATAAGATCATAAAAATTCTAAAGATTCTTCCCATAGAGCTTGTGAGACAACAAGATCCGCTTTGGAAACTAAACTTTCAGCATCTTGAATTTACCAATGATGAACTTATCGAGGTTATGGCATGCTATCCACAACTCATAGAACGACCAATCGTAATTAATGGTGATAAGGCAGTGATTGGTCGACCTCCTACCAAAATCCTTGACATTCTGTAGGATTTATTCTTTAACACAACTTTAACCCTTGGCCGTTAAACCAAGTCCTATTTTTGTAATCTTAATAAAAAATCCATAGCTATGATTTTTAAATTATGTAAGATTACGCTGCTTTTTTTTGCCATTAATAGTTTAACTGTTGTTGGACAAAGTCAGTCAGATGCTCAAAAACAGCAAGAAGCTTACGAGAAAAAAGTGCACGAACAACTTGAAGAACTTACTAGTAAGTTTTTGGGTCAACTTGAAGTTGATGACTTTCAAAAGGAAATCATCAAACAAAAAATTCAAACCTATTATCAGGTAAGAAAAAAAATCTACACTGACCAAACCCTCAAATATTTTGAACGTGATGAACAATTGGAAGCACTCGTCATTAATCATTTTTATGATATAAAAGAATTAGTATCCGAAGACACAATGGGGCAAATTCAAAGTTTTGTAAAAGATGGCGGAGCAGCAATCAAAAAAGAAAAAAAGAAAAACAAAAAGAAAAAAGATTAAAAACGAATGAATTACATTACAAAACTAGTAATCGCACTTATTTTTTTCAGTTTTACAACTGTTCAAGCCCAAAAAGACATCACTGTTACCGGAAAAGTCATCGATAAGGATGTTAGCCAACCGTTAGAATATGCAACTATTGCGTTTTTCAATAAAGCTGAAAATAAAATCGTAACAGGTGGTATCACCGGTGAAGATGGAACTTATTCCATTCCCGTTCCTACTGGCACGTATGATATTTCTATAGAATACATTGGGTACAAGACCGTAAATTTGTTGAATAGAACCCTTGATAAAGATACCGATTTGGGTGTCGTTGGCGTGGTTATCGACGCACAATCATTGGATGAAGTATCCATTATTGCGGAGCGCACTACCGTTGAGATAAAACTCGACAAGAAAATATATAATATAGGTTCTGACCTCACCACTGCTGGTGGTACTGTCAGCGACGCACTTAATAACGTACCTTCGGTTTCTGTTGATATTGAAGGCGCCATCAGCTTAAGAGGAAATCAAAACGTCAGGATACTTATAAATGGAAAACCATCTGCAATGGCTGGTTTTGGAGACAGCAATATTTTAAGCCAACTCCCTGCCGAAGCCATTGAGCGCGTTGAGGTGATCACTTCTCCATCAGCACGTTATGATGCCGAAGGCACAGCTGGTATCTTAAATATTATTTTAAGACAAAAAGAAACACTTGGGTTTAATGGTTCG
>JBGSXJ010000241.1:0-1516 GCA_041751535.1 Aquaticitalea sp. | reverse complement strand
TTGATTTTTTGCATTTATATGCAAAACTTTTGTAATTTAGTAAAACGAATTAGCAACAGCTTTAGGGCTGGTTTCAGTTTCGAAAATTGAATTTATGTTAAAACGTATGAAGTAACGTTCTTTATAAAATTGTTTTTTGAGGTTTTTTATGCGCCACGTGTATGCGTGTTTAGCAGGAAAATCATGATATCTTAAAAAGTGCTGCATGTGCAAGCAGGTAGTAACTTGTAAGGTTGAAAGTTTCCAAAGAGCACTGGATCGAAAGTGAAGGTCAAGGTAGGAAGCAATGTTTTAGAAGTTGTAAATTGTGAAAACGAAATACAAAAGTTAAAGCATCAAGAAAAACAATTAACTGAAACATTTTGTAAGAAATCAATACATTTTGGTAGTTACATAATGTTTCATTGAAATAGTGAAACTTGAACTGAAAAAGACGATCTGGAATGCAAATTCCAATCGGCTGATACAATAGCAATATTGTATAGGTCATGAAGTAACTGTTTCGAAGAAGCCATGTCAGAGTAGTCTAACTACATTGATATGGCTTTTGTATTTTATATAGGTATGGCTTTTTATGAATAAATTCATTTCGTATATTTGTAATCCTAGTAAATAATATCAATCCCTTAAATAAACTAACGTATTCATGGCAAACGCATCTACTATTTTCTATACTAAAACAGACGAAGCACCAGCACTAGCAACCCAATCTCTTTTACCTATAATTAAATCCTTTACCGCATCTTCCAACATTAATGTCGAAATAAAAGATATTTCACTTGCCGGCCGAATTATCGCAAATTTCCCCGAATTTCTAGATGAATCCCAAAGACTTCAAAATGCCTTGAATGAATTAGGGGAATTAGCAACCAAGCCAGAAGCAAACATTATCAAATTACCAAATATCAGTGCATCCTTACCTCAATTGGATGAAGCCATCACAGAACTGCAATCTAAAGGGTACAAACTTCCTGATTATCCAGAAAATCCAAAAAATGAGGAAGAAAAAAGTATTAAATCCCGATATGATAAACTAAAGGGAAGTGCTGTCAACCCAGTATTACGAGAAGGAAATTCAGATAGACGTGCTCCAAAAGCCGTCAAAAATTATGCAAAAAAGAATCCGCATTCCATGGGGCAATGGTCTTCTGATTCCAAAACACATGTCGCGACTATGACGCATGGCGATTTTTTCCATACGGAAAAATCCCTGACCATTCAAAAAGCTACGGACGTTAGTATACAACATATAAGCAGCAACGGGACAGCAACTGTACTAAAAGCAAGTACTCCCCTGCTCGCAGGAGAAATTATTGATGCTGCAGTCATGAACAAAAAGGCGCTGCTTTCGTTTTTATCGGAGCAAATAAAAGACGCCAAGGATAAAAATGTTTTGCTGTCATTGCACATGAAAGCAACCATGATGAAGGTCTCTGATCCAATTATTTTTGGACACGCAGTGAAAGTGTTTTTTGAGGAACTTTTTGATAAACACAAATCGACCTTTGAAAGTATC
>JBGSXJ010000240.1:0-6006 GCA_041751535.1 Aquaticitalea sp. | reverse complement strand
TTTAAGCATGAGGTCTTATTGAATAACTTTAAAAATAGAAAAAACAATCTATATAAGTGATAAATATAGATTGTTTTATAATGAAGTGATTTAAACTTTTATAATTGGCTAAAAAATTGTCCTTTTGCACCTACTTTTTGTTTTTTTTTCGTTGCGTAGCGATGCTATGCTCCCGAACCATCGGGATAAAAAAGCCTTCAATTAGTCACAAAATTACTAATTTTCGCTTCAATCCAAAAAGTTTAAACCACTTCAATAGGATAAACTTAATTAAATATTAAAACTCTGCATTTTGAGGTGTTCTTGGATAGGGTATGACATCGCGAATGTTACCCATCCCCGTGGCAAACATTACCAAACGCTCAAAGCCAAGTCCAAAACCAGAATGCACGGCCGTTCCATATTTGCGCAAATCGAGGTACCACCACAATTCTTTCTCGTCAATATCCAAGGCTTTCATTTTTTCTTTCAATACATCGAGACGCTCTTCACGTTGCGAGCCGCCCACCATCTCGCCAATGCCAGGGAATAAAATATCCATCGCACGAACTGTTTCCTTTCCTGGCTCGGTATTGTCATTCAATCGCATATAGAATGCCTTGATATTTGCTGGATAATCAAACAAAATCACGGGACATTTAAAGTGTTTTTCCACCAAAAAGCGTTCATGCTCACTTTGAAGATCTGCACCCCATTCGTCAATTATATATTTAAACTGCTTCTTTTTGTTGGGTTTGGAATCTTTAAGGATGTCGATTGCTTCTGTATAACTGACACGTTTGAAATGATTGTCCACCACAAAATTGATTTTTTCAATTAGGCTCATTTCAGAGCGTTCGGCTTGTGGTTTTGTTTTTTCTTCATCCAATAAACGCTGCTCCAAAAACTCTAAATCTTCACGATTGTGTTTTAAAGCATATTTTAAAACATACTTCATAAAATCTTCAGCCAGGTCCATATTGCCAGCCAAATCCATAAAAGCCACTTCTGGTTCAATCATCCAGAATTCGGCCAAATGGCGTGAGGTATTGGAGTTTTCGGCTCTAAAGGTTGGTCCAAATGTGTACACTTTTCCCAAAGCCATGGCAAAGGTTTCTGCTTCCAACTGACCAGAAACGGTTAGGTTGGTTTCCTTTCCGAAGAAATCTTCTTTATAATTGACGCTTCCATCGTCGTTCAACGGCGGATTTTTAGCATCGAGATTGCTCACCCGGAACATTTCACCTGCACCTTCGGCATCACTTCCTGTAATGATGGGTGTGTGCATATAGTAAAACCCATTCTCATTAAAATATTTATGAATGGCGAATGATAGGCTAGAACGTAAGCGCATCACGGCACTGAATGTATTAGTTCGTGTACGCAAATGGGCATTTTCACGCAAGAATTCGAAGGAATGTTTTTTGGGTTGAATTGGATAGGTTTCAGGATCGGAATCACCAAGAATCTTGAGGTCATTCACTTGTACTTCCACATTTTGACCTTTTCCTTGACTTTCAATCAATTGTCCTTTAATATGAACTGCGGCACCTGTGGTGATTCGTTTAAGAACAGCTTCGTCTGTCTTCTCGAAATCCACAACACACTGAATATTTTGCAGTGTAGATCCGTCGTTTAAAGCGATAAATCGGTTCGCCCGAAACGTACGTACCCAACCTTTGAGCTCGATATTTTGAGATTTTGCTTCCGTTTTTAACAGTCCAGCAATGGTTTGTGATGTCATTTTAATGGATTTAAGAGTGCAAAGATACGTGATTCAACTGTCAATATTCAAATTGTAAAACCGATAAACTTGAAAATTGTTATTGAGGGAAAAGGAATAGAAAATAGAAAATAGAATATAGAGAATAGAGAATAGAGTTTTTATTTTTTGAATTTGTCCCGATAGCTATCAGGATTGGAATTTGTTATTTGGAATTTGGAATTTCCTTTTCAGAGTTCATCTTCACTATCATCATCGTCCGGAATGATATCGATAGTTGGTTCTTTTAGAACTTCTTTGTTTGCGATGCTCCGTTCTAATGACAACAGGAGTGAGGGCAACAACAATAAGTTGGATAACATGGCAAACAAAAGCGTTGCTGATACTAATGCCCCAAGCGCAACGGTACCGCCAAAACTTGAAATCGTAAATACTGAAAAACCAAAAAACAAGACGATGGATGTGTAGAACATGCTCACGCCAGTTTCGCGCAAGGCGGCAAAAACAGATTTTTTGACTTTCCAGTGATTGGCTTGTAATTCTTGCCTGTATTTTGCCAAAAAGTGAATGGTATCATCTACAGAAATACCAAAGGCAATACTAAAAACCAAAATGGTCGAAGGTTTTATTGGCACTCCCAGATAGCCCATCAAGCCTGCGGTGATGACTAGCGGTAAAAGGTTTGGAATTAGGGACACCAAAATCATACGGAACGATCGGAATAAATAGGTAATAAATAAGGCAATTAAAAAAATAGCCAAGGAAAGGGAGATCGCTAGATTTTTAACCAAATAGTTTGTTCCCTTCTGAAAAACCAACGCTTTTCCTGTCATGATAACGTTAAAATTTTCCGTAGGAAACACCTTGTCGATGGTCATTTGAAGGTCATCTTCAATCGCCTCCATTTTGTCTGTACCAATATCTTTCATAAAGGTCGTGATCCGTGCATAACGACCTGTGCTGTCTACAAAATTCTGCAATAAATTGGCTTCAGAGTTTGAATTTTTAGCGTAAGCAAGTATAAAACTGTTTTCCTGACTCGTTGGTAACTGATAATAATCTGGATTCCCATTATAATAGGCCTGTTTGGAATATTTTACGAGACTTACGACAGAAATCGGTCGCGAGAGTTCACGGGTTTCTTCGATGACGTTCTCAAGCTCTTCCATGCGTTTTAAGGTACTCAATTTCATCACACCTTTTTTACGTTTGGTATCAATCACAAATTCCAACGGCATAATTCCACTGAATTCCTCTTCAAAAAAGCGTATGTCCTGAAAAAATTCTGCTTTTTGAGGCATATCTTCTATCAGACTGCCCGAGACGCGTATTTGGAAAATACCAATTACACTCAAAACCAATACGGCTACAGTTGTAAAGTAGATCGTAATACGACGTTCCTTTACCATACGTTCCATCCAATTGACAAATCCACCAATCCAGCGCCTATTTAAATGTTCCAAATGACGATCTTTAGGATATGGTAAAAAGCTATAGATAATAGGAATGATCAAAACGCAAAGTATAAAAATACCAAGGATACTCAAGGAAGCAACGATACCAAATTCTTTTAGAAGGGTACTTTCCGTCAATATGAATGTGGCAAAACCCATCGCAGTGGTCACATTGGTCATCAACGTCGCATTGCCAACTTTGGTGATTACGCGCTGTAATGATTTCGCTTTGTTGCCATGAGATTTGACCTCATGTTGATATTTATTGATGAGAAATATGCAATTTGGAATTCCAATAACAATGATCAACGGCGGAATTAATGCTGTCAAGACCGTGATTTCGTAGTTGAACAATCCGATGATTCCAAACGTCCACATAACGCCTATGCAAACTGCAATAAGTGAAATAAAAGTAGCCCTGAAGGATCTAAAGAACATAAAGAAAATCAGGGACGTCACAAAAAGGGCGGCACCAATAAACCAGCCAATTTCATCTACAATAAGTTGGGCATTTAAAGTACGGATGTATGGCATTCCAGAAACGCGAACATCCATTTTATGGGCTTCTTCAAACGCAGCCACTTTGGATTCAAGAACATTTAAAACAAAATCTTTCCGTGCAGGTGTATTGACAATTTCTTTTTTCAGATAAATAGCTGTACGAATGGTTTTTGTTTCCTTATTGAACAAAAAATTGTCGTAAAATGGGTATTGCTCAAATAACTCTTTCTCCAGAATGTTGAGCTGTTCAATTGAGCTAATGGAGTCTTTTATAAATGGCTGGAGTTCGAATTTTTCCTGTTCGGTATTTTTGACAAGTTTCTGTAAATCTTTGATGGAAAGTACGGTTTCGACCTCGTCATAACTTTTAAATTCTTCAGACAGTTGATTCCAGGCATTAAGCTTTTCGACCGTAAAAAAACTTTGATCTTTGACGCCAAGAACGATAAGGTTTCCTTCTTCACCAAAAATATCTAAAAACTCGTTGTAGGTAACGTTTACTTCGTGATCATCAGGCAATAGGTTGGCTTCGGTGTAAGTGAAGCGCATGTTTTTCCACTGATAACCAAAAAAAAGAGTCGCTAAAAGAATTGCAATGAGAATGCCAATACGATTGCGCAAAATCAATCCAGCAATAACTTCCCAAAAATCTTTAGTGAATAATTTAAGCATACCTCATGTAAGTAAAGGCAAAGTTAGATAAAAGGGAAGGATTAGTACTTAAAAAGGCCATTTAATTCGCTTTAAAGCGAAATGTTAAAGGTGAATTTAGCAGCTATGTTATCCTCAAATGTTGGAAGATGATAGCCTCCATATCGGTAGGCAAAACTCAAACCAAAACCAAAAAGTAGTTTGTTGATTTCGAAACCAGCTTCAGAATAGCCTTTTCGCAAGGTGCCAAATTCAATGCTTTGATGCCTATCTATATCGTGCATACTTCCGATGGCCATACGTGAAATAATAACAAGTTGTGGCCTATATTTTTCCGTTATTTTAAAAGGTTTCACAAAATGCTTCACTTGTAAAGTGGCAAACCGATCGGAAAAGAATTCATTAAAAAACATGGTTTCAAAACTGTTGATTCCAGCTACCGAAAACCGTTCTAAAATCGTCTCTTTATTATTGTTGTTTGGGTAGGTATGATATAAATGCGTTAATGGCGTGGTCCCAGTCGCAATACCACCAGATAGTATGGCTTGCGTGAAGGATTCATCGTTGATGGGCAAAGTATAAACGGTTCTAAAATCCGCTTTAAAAAAGTTGAAATCACTGTTCAGGATGTTTTTAAAACTTTGGGTCAACTGCAAGGTGAAATTTGGAAATCCTTCCTCTTCAACCGTAATATCATCCACTTTATTAAATGTGTTGAATGGATTCCATTGCAATGAAATTTTTGCTGTGCTCAATCGAAATTCCTGATAACCAATACCATCGGCCAAAAATGTGTAATCGTAAGTCGTGGTATTGTTGCTTCTTGCAAATTCCGTTTCTGTTAAAAGACGTGGTGTAATTTCGTGCTCCAAGGAAATTGTTCTTGTAATATGATGATGAAACAGATTGATATTGAGCAGTCTAGGTTCAAAAAAGGAAAAGAATCGCTTGTCGGTCAAAAAAGAGGAACTACCAGTTTCCTGTAAATCGTCGGTATAGGAAACATTGACCCAAGTGTTCGTTTCTTTGGCAAGTCTTGCGCCGCCCTTAATACTATATTTGAAGGTGTGATCTTTAAAACCATAGACTGTATAACCGCTCATACGGTATCTGTCCGATAATTTATCATTTGTCTGTCCGCCAAGACCAGTTCTCAAACCTTCATATTGGTTGAACTTTATGAGATAACGAAGATCGATGTCAAAATATCTGGTAGGGAAAAATCCGTTGCCAATTTGTTTGAAAAATTTGCTCTTTTTTATGGAATCCTGCTCCACAACAGTAATAGTGTCGCCAACTTTCGTTGGCGTTTGGGACTGTACAGACCATGTTAGAATCACAAACAGAAGAAGTGCACAGTATTTTTGCATAGGATTAATTTAAATATTGGGGCAAGCAAAAAAAAGCGACCAATTCGTCGCTTGTAAATGTTATACTGTCATGATTTCTTTTTCCTTGACTTCCAAAATCTGATCAATTTTTATAACGTATTTGTCCGTCATTTGTTGCACGTCTATTTCTGCATTTTTTTGAAGGTCTTCAGAAACATCTTCTAGATTTTTGATTTCGGTATTGGCATCCTTACGGGCACTTCTGACACCTATTTTTGCATCTTCGGCTTCCGCTTTGGCTTGTTTGGCAAGGTCACGTCGGCGTTCTTCGGTTAAAGGCGGCACACTAATGATAATAATATCACCA
>JBGSXJ010000239.1:0-9026 GCA_041751535.1 Aquaticitalea sp. | reverse complement strand
GGTTTTGTCCCAAGCGACAACGTTGTGCCATTGTGTGTCTGTTACTTTTTCTCCTTTAGCGTTTTTGTAACTTTCATTTGTAGCGATCGAAAATTTTGCCAATGTTTTTCCTGATTCAAGATTGATGATTTCAGGATCGTTTCCTAGATTACCAATCAACTGTACTTTGTTTCTTAATGTGCTCATGATTTTAAATTTTTTTCGTTAAACAGTTAATACTATTGAATATCATTCGTTCAATTCAACAAGGCAAAGATGCGATGGCTTCCAATTGTTATTCGGTTGTTACGTATTTAAAATCGTTTGTAAATGTTTGTAGTCGTTTGCAATCGGATAATTACTGCATAAAGTAATAAATGCTTATTAGTTTGATTTGTAGAATGTTGTAATCAGAAATTTATATCAAAGCCAGAATATATGTTTAAACTACTGACGCCAGTAGTCTATAGATCGCGATATATAGATTGGAGGGTTAAATCGGGTTTCGATTTTGGTCTGGCTTCAGGTTTTCTCTATAATTATTTTTGAGAAATCTGTCCTTAATATCTTGTCAAAATCTTTAATATCAATGCTAGTTCAATAGCTCATTTTTTCAAGTGATCTAGTATTTATATTGTTTTTCGTTAAAACTTATGGAAGTTTTTAAGTCTCCATTTGTGTTTTTTTGAACCGTTGGTTATTTTTCCTTTTTTGGAGGTAGTGAGTTATATCCCAAAATAGTGGCTATACCATCCACCAGGCTCCAGGAATTTACCGTTTCTTTCCTTTCACCATGATAATAAGGGATTCCTCCAAGGTTTGTCAAGGTTACGATGGTTACCTTGTCATCTAATAATTTCAAGATTTCGGTGCCGGATACCCCGGTATGGCGTATTATTCTCTTGTTGTCCACCTGCATCAGTCCCCAACCATATCCATAATACAGGGGGCTTCCGTTCTTGAATTGGTTAGGACTCCACATAGCTTTCTTGCTTTCATTTGTGAAAAGCACATCAGAATCCAATGCCAAGCTCCACTTTAACATATCTTCTCCCGTAGAATAAATACCGTAGGAAGCTGGTATCTCTATATCCCAAAACATTCTATTGTTGACTAATTCGCCATCGAGAAGACCGTAATTTCTGGCTTCAAGTTCCTTTACAACAAATGGGTCAATGATATAAGTGGATTTCATGTTAAGGGCATCGAATATTCTTTCCTCTAAAAATTTATCATAGCTTCCGGTTAGCTCATCGATGATTACCCCCAATAAAAAATAGCCTGTATTGCTATAGTCAAATTTACTTCCAGGTTCAAAACTCAAGGTGTCCGACTTAATCATATTTAACCGAAAGTCTTTAGTGATATCACCCCTAATGCCGGCCATTAAAATATCCCTTTTGTCGCCTATTGGCTTTTGATATTCATTATTGCTACGTCCACCCGGTATCCCAGAAGTATGTGTAAGTAAGTGGTGTATGGTAATTGCATCCCAAGCAGAAATGGGCTCTGGAAGGTATTTATTGATAGGATCGCTGAAATTCAGTTTTCCGTCCTGTTGCAAAAGTACAATGGCCGCAGCAGTAACCTGTTTTGTTATGGACGCCAATAAAAAGCGAGTTTCATTTTGGACAATACCTTTGTTCTGGACGTCTGCATATCCAAATTTACCTATGTGCGTTTTATCGCCATAACTTATCGCATATACCATACCTGGTATTTTTCGTTCCTTCATTTGCGTTGTTACATAACTGTCAATAGATGAAATCTGCTCCTTGGATAATTCTTGAATTTCCTGTGCCAATAAAATAGGTGAGACAAGTAAAAAAATGTAAAGAGTGAATAGTTTTAGAAATGTTTTCATGATTTTGATTATTTAGGTGGGTTCTAAAAATTGATTTTTTCAGATTTCTTAAAAAGACAGGAGCCCATTTTTATCTTATTGAGAAAATTACAATTTAAATGTAATAAAAACTTGTTGATTTCAATAATAAATATTGAAATTATATCTATCCATCTATCTATTTATCAATATGTTATTTTAATCGTTTAACTTGCCCATACCTGTATTAGTTGTATATTAAATTGTTAAATCCTATTATTCCAGTTGATCTTATTATGCCTACTGATTTAAAAACTAAACCATTTATACTTTGTTCCAAAAAACCAAATACATGTGAAACGTATACAGAAGCGTCTGTTATGGTTTAGGTTTTAATAAACTTGCTTTTGGTGTCTACTTTTGCGTGGTTTTTATAATATTAGAAGTCTCTCTGTTTTTCTTTGTCCAACGTGCATTAATATGTGTATGCTTCTTTTGTTAAGCTTGTCAATGAAAATAAGTCACTACAGTTATCTACAATTGGTTATAAATATGCTTCGAACAAATGATAAATCACATTTGGTTTTAGGCAAACGAACGCTGCAGATTAATCATCATTTGCAATCATGTAATAAGGTCTTGAGGTTTGTGCGTTTATACAATTGTTTTTAGATTCTATAAGCAAATTACCAATACTAATTTTCATCCTTCCTTTTAAATGAAACCCTTAAAGCTATACCCAGCTAGAAGACATACATGAACAATTGATCGAATTTTTCCAGTCCAGAATAATTAAATGAAAAAACGTATTTCTTTAATTCATCTATGAACCCATTGTGCTTTATTACCGTGATCCAAAACTTTTAAAACAATGTCTTAACATACAAAAATTATAATCTACTGTTAATTTCAAAATCCAAAAACAAAATTCCATATTCCGAAGAAAAAAATGTCGGAATTTGGAATTTATAATTATTACTATCGGGTCTGGAATTAAATTTTACTTCCCTCCCAACATCATCAGTTCGCTACAAACGATTTCTGTGATATAGCGTTTTTCGCCTTCTTTGGTTTCATAGCTGCGTGAAGTCAACTTGCCTTCGATTGCAACTTCTTTACCTTTGGTCAAATAGCTTTCTACAATCTTTGCGGTTTTTTCCCAAGCTACTACGTTATGCCATTGTGTGTCTGTTACTTTTTCGCCTTTCGCGTTTTTGTAATTCTCATTTGTGGCGATCGAAAATTTTGCCAATGTTTTTCCTGATTCAAGATTGATGATTTCAGGATCGTTACCTAGATTACCAATCAACTGTACTTTGTTTCTTAATGTGCTCATGATTTTAAATTTTTTACGTTAAACAGTTAATACTATTGAATATCATTCGTTCAATTCAACAAGGCAAAGATGCGATGGCTTCCAATTGTTATTCGGTTGTTACGTATTTAAAATCGTTTGTAAATGTTTGTAGTCGTTTGCAATCGGATAATGTTGGTGATAAAATCACTACATTTGCAGCCCCATGACACGACTTTTGAGCTACTTATACCCTGTGACAAAAAAAATCACATCCCTCCATAATGGTATTCTGGAACTTACTTGGTACAATGGAAAAAAGATGCTCAATTCCAAAAACGCCAACTATTCTTATGGCTCTTTGCAGAAAATTTTAAAATTCGGACTAAAAAAAATAGACCTCAAAAAGGTGGATTCCATTTTGATTTTGGGCATGGGTGCTGGGAGCGTCATTGAAACCTTGCGTGAAGATTTTGATTACCAAAACCAGATTACTGCAGTTGATATTGATCCCGTCATCATCGAGATCGCACACGACGAATTTGGAATTGTCCCATCGGACACCTTGGATATCATCTGTGACGACGCCTTAAATTTTCTTAAAAACACGACCACCACATTCCACCTCATCATTATCGACTTGTATATCGATTTGTTGGTTCCCAACCCGTTTGTTCAATTGTCCTTTTGGGAATTGGTCACCAATGCCAATGCAAAACATGGACATATCCTGTTCAATGCGTCCGTAAATCAATCTAATGAAAATACGCTCAATGACATTATTGACTTCTTAAGAAGAAAGGAGTATCACACTCAAAAAGTCGAACATGTTGAGCAGACCAATACCTTGCTCATTACAAAACATGAAGGGTCACACTGACTTAAACAAACATTTTTTATACATTTACAATAGTGCTTCCTAAAAATTGAAATACGATGGCTAAAGAATGTTTAGAATGTGGCGAAAAAATAGTTGGGCGAACCGATAAAAAATTCTGCAGTGATGCCTGCCGGAATTCTTATAACAATACCATCAACAAAGACAGTAAAAACCTGATTAGGAATACCAACAACCGGTTACGAAAAAATTACAGGATTCTCGAAGATCTAAATCCTGATCAAAAGTCGAAAGCGTCAAGAGGAAAGCTTATCGAAAAAGGATTTGATTTTAATTACTTTACAAGCATTTATACCACCAAAGCAGGAACGGTTTATTACTTTGTCTATGACCAAGGATATTTGCCCATTGAAGGCGATTATTTTGCACTGGTAAAGCGGGAAAGTTAGCCCTAATATTCTAAATTATTGGGTTTGGTTGATGAGTTCCATTTTTGGCCATTTAATTTTAAGGCAGCCTTCAAAATATCTTTCTGACTTATTTGACCCACCAATTTACCATTATCTATGATCGGGAATCGACGGTGTTTGGATTCTAAAAACACATTGGCTGCATCAAAGACATTCATGTTCCCATCTATGGTTTGCACGTTCTTGATCATGCGTTGTTCAACTATGTCATCCTCCATTGGCATATTGTAATAGCGGCTCTCACTGATTTGCTTTAAGCAATCCCCTTCAGAAATAATACCGACCAACTCGTTGCGATCGTTAACGACAGGACCACCCGAAATTTTATATTTTATAAGCATTTCCACTACATTGATCACCTTTTGATCTGGTTTGAATGTAATAAGCTCCGTACTCATAAAATCCTTTACCCTAAACGGAAGGGATTCAATTTCTTTTTGCTGCAGCTTACGCGCGCCTTGAAAACTTTTAATGCCCATAATTATTTAATTTTTAAGAGTCTTAAATTTAGATAAAAAATCCCATTTAACCTAAAAAGAAATGGTCTTGGATTATTTTTTGTATTTTTATAAGACTAACTAACTTCTCTCACTATGCTAAAAAAAGCCGCTGCACTGGTTCTAATAATCATTGCTATTTATTGTAGTTTTTATTCGTTAATTCCCCACGGAATTTCAGGATTGGATACCGAAAACAATCAGTTTTCTTCAGAAAGAGCCCTCGTTCATCTGAAAAAAATATCGCAACAACCCCATTATGTAGGTTCTGAAAATCATGAGGTGGTCAAAAACTACATCATACAGGAACTGCGTGATTTGGGTTTGGAAACACAGGTTCAGGAAGGAAATACACTGACGGATTGGGGCACCTTCGTGAGACCAAAAAATATTTTGGCTCGTATCAAAGGAACCGAAAATTCCAAAGCATTGCTTTTGCTGTCCCATTACGACAGCAGTCCCCATTCGTCTCCGGGCGCTAGTGATGCTGGTTCGGGAGTAGTGACAATTCTTGAAGGTGTGCGTGCTTTTTTAAGTGAAAACAAACAACCAAAAAATGATATCATCATCCTTATCACAGACGCTGAAGAACTGGGATTGAACGGCGCATCGCTGTTTGTTAATTCCCATACATGGGCCAAAGACGTCGGACTGGTGCTCAATTTTGAAGCGAGAGGTAGTGGCGGGCCAAGTCATATGCTCGTGGAAACAAATGGCGGTAATCAGAATCTGATTGATGGTTTTAATAAGGCTAATCCTAAATATCCTGTTGCAAATTCCCTGTCCTACAGCATATATAAAATGATGCCAAATGATACCGATCTTACACGCTTTCGAGAGGATGCAAATATCGATGGCTTCAATTTTGCATTTATCGACGACCATTTCGATTACCATACAGCTCTTGATACTCACGAACGTTTAGACAGAAATACATTGGAACATCAGGGCACCTATTTAATGCCTTTGTTAGCATATTTTTCTAACACTAATCTCAACAATATAAAAAGTGATAGCGATGACATTTATTTTAATGTACCGCTTTTTAATACGGTGAGTTATCCGTTTTCATGGATACTACCGATGCTGATCATTGCCATTATAATCTTCATTGCCCTTGTTTTTTATGGCATTCAAAAAAGAACCTTGGAGTCCGAACATATGGCAAGTGCATTTTTACCAGGAATTGCCGCATTGCTCATCAACGGACTTGTAGGGTATTTTGGTTGGAAATTACTCTGTGTCATCTATCCACAGTATGGCGAAATGCTCCACGGATTCACCTATAATGGCCATACCTATATTTGGGCATTTGCACTTTTTGCCCTCGGTGTTTGTATGTGGTTGTATAATTATGTGTACAAACCCGAAAATACGGCAAGCTTGGCAGTGCCTCCTCTATTATTGTGGATCATTATTTGTGGAGTAGCAGCCTTTAAATTAAAAGGCGCGAGTTTTTTTATTATTCCTGTTTATTTTGGACTTATCAGTCTGTTTATTTTAGTCCGTCAAAAGCGTCCAAATATATTGCTAATGACCTTGCTGTTGTTTCCAGTGTTGATGATCATGTCGCCTTTTGTACAAATGTTTCCTGTAGGATTGGGTTTAAATATGTTAGTTGCCAGCACGATTTTGGTGTCCCTAATTTTTTCCTTGTGCATTTCTGTTTTCGGATTTTCGAGATATAAAAACCGTTGGGCTTACGTCCTCTTTATAGCATCCTTTGTGTTTCTTGTCATTGCCCATTTTACTTCCGATTTTAACGAAGAGCGTCCAAAACCAAATAGCTTGGTGTATGTGTATGATGCCGATAATGATGCCGCGGTTTGGGCCACCTACGACCACATTCTGGATGATTGGAATCAACACTACCTAACGGATGAACCAGACAAGGCTGCTTCATTTTTGAACGAAAATGCCAGCGGTAAGTATGCTACTAAATTCACATTCAGCAAGAGAGCAAACATTAAACCTTTAAAACTCGCCTATATCGACAAACAAAAAGATACGATCATTGGCGATGTCAGACATGTAAAACTATTCATTTCGCCGCAGCGCAATCTCAACCGAATATCATTGTTTGCAGATTCTACGTATCAATTTCTTTCATTTAATATCAATGGAATGGACATCAAAAAAAGCAGATCTGACAACGGAATTTTTGCCAATCGAGAAAACAAACGCTTGTTCAGCTATTACGTATCTAGCGATAAATACCTCGAGTTGGAGTTTAGCATTCCCGCTGACCAAAAAACGGAATTTGTAATGTACACTTCTTCCAATGACATGTTGAACAATGCCTTGTTTGATATACCAAAAAGACCCAATTCGATGATTCCAAAACCCTTTGTATTGAACGATGCGGTGATTGTCAGAAAAACCATTTCGCTTGAAGAAACAGATTAGTATCATCGGCTGTGGTTGGTTGGGATTGGCATTGGCAAAACACCTTATAGAGCAAAACCATGTCATAAAAGGGTCAACGACATCTCAAGGCAAATTAGAACTGCTGAAGTCTGTCGGAATAGCCGCATTTTATGTGGAAGTTTCAGAGGAGGGAATTAAAGGTGATATCGAAAATTGTTTAAGAGGGAGCCACATCCTTATCATAAATATACCTCCCGGATTGCGCCAAAATCCTAGCGCCGATTTTGTGCAACGCATGCGTTTTCTTTTTCCCTTTATCGAAACATCCACGATTAAAAAAGTGCTTTTTGTGAGCTCCACATCCGTATATGCAGATTCGGAAGCGATGCCGACAATTACGGAAAATACCCTTCCTAATCCGGAGTCGGAATCCGGACGGCAATTACTGGAAGTGGAAAATTTGCTTAAAGGCAATCAGGCGTTTTCAACCACCATTCTTCGGTTTGGCGGCCTGTTTGGGGATGATAGGCATACTGCGAAATTCCTTTCTGGTAAGACCCATCTAAAAAATCCTGATGCACCCGTCAATCTTATCCATCTTACAGATTGTATCGGTATTTGTTCCGAAATCATAATCCAAGATGCTTTTGGTGACACCTTTAATGCCTCCACAACCCCACATCCTTCAAGAAAACAGTATTATACGGCATTATGTGATTCCATGAATTTGCCATTGCCACAATTTGACAATGAATCTTCAAGCAAGGGAAAGCTCATCGCATCCAAAAAATTGCTGGAGGTTATAAATTATTCGTTTGTGGTGACCCTAAATAATTAGTAAATTCTTAAGATTTTATCTTATTTAATTTTATAGTTTTAGCCCTTTAAAATAACCGCTTGTTTTCCAAGTGAAAACTGTAAAAAACACATCATGAAAAAACCGATTCTATTATTGATTGTTATGATTTCCATCAGCATGACATCACAAACCAAAACTGAACTTCAAAAGCATTTTGACAACTATTATATGCAGATGAAAAAACAAGGTGATGTGCAAGGAGTCATTAATGCGATGACTCATTTGGATGTCCTAGCGCCTACTCAAGCCAGAAAAGATACCATTGCCTATTTATATGTTTCCGAGGGTCAAAATGTACAGGCCTTAAATACCATTGGTGTTGAAAAAAACGCCACCGATTCCGATTTAAATGTCGAAGTAAAAGCCGTTGCCCTTAAATCGCTTAACCAGCCGAAACGCGCCTTGGAGCACTATGAAGTGTTGTTTGCTAGAAAACCTAGCCCTTATTTAGGTTATGAAATGGCTGATTTAAAAATTCAACTACAGGATTTATCTGGTGCCAAAACTAACATTGAATATGGTTTGGCAAACGTAAAGGACGACATGAAACAGGCCTTCTATGAAACACAACAGCCTTATGAAACCTCCTTAAAAGCTGCGTTTATCTACCTAAAAGCCTTGGTCAATTATAATGAAGACATTGACAATAATGTGGAGAGCGCCCTTGCCATATTGAACCATGCCTTGGCGATCGATCCTAATTTTAATATGGCAAAAATCAGTAAAGATGCCTTGATGAACAGGATTAAAGAGTAATTCATTGATTTGTAATCTTGTATATTGACCTTGAAATTCACTTCTAATTAAATTCTTTCTTATATTTATAAAAATTTCTGATATGATTACAAAGACGAAATTGAAAGAACAAATTGAAAATTTTCCAGAGGAGTTTTCTATTGA
>JBGSXJ010000238.1:0-7134 GCA_041751535.1 Aquaticitalea sp. | reverse complement strand
CGACGAACAACAACCGCTGCCACAACTCATTATTATCGATGGAGGAAAAGGCCAATTGTCTTCCGCATTAAAAAGTTTGGATGACTTAAATTTAAGGGGAAAAATAGCAATCATCGGAATTGCCAAGCGTTTAGAGGAATTATTTTATCCAGAAGATCCAATTCCACTATATTTAGATAAAAAAAGTGAAACCCTCAAAATCATTCAGCAGTTGCGTAATGAAGCCCATCGTTTTGGTATTGAGCATCACAGAAACAGACGTAGTAAAGGCGCATTGACCACAGAACTGGAAACCATCCCTGGTATTGGAGAGCAGACCATTGTTGAGTTGATGAAACAATTTAAAACGGTAAAACGCATCAGCCAAGCCAACTTTGAGGAATTAAAACCAATTATTGGAGATTCGAGAGCCAAAAAAATTATGGAGTTTTATAAAAAATAATCCATAATATCGTTATATTCATTAAGCAATACTTATATCCATAAACCTTTGAAACAAAGCATCTACATAACCTTGGTTTTCATTTTAGTCAGTTATCAAGCGATAGCCCAAAACGAGACGGAAGTGAATGACCCTAAAATAGGCTTGGTCTTGAGTGGCGGAGGGGCCAAAGGTTTTGCGCACATAGGAGTTCTTAAGGTTATTGATAGTTTGAATATTAAGGTTGATTATGTGGCAGGCACTAGTATGGGAGCTATTATTGGGTCGTTATATGCATCGGGTTACACAGGTAAGCAACTAGATTCTATTTTTAATGCCCTAAATTTTGATGATGTTATCAGCGATAATCTCCCAAGAGCAGCCAAAACTTTTTATGAGCGTGATAACTCGGAAAAATATGCTATAACATTACCCTTTGAAAAATTTAAGATAAAATTGCCGTCTGCGCTGTCCCGAGGGCAGAATGTGTATAACCTATTGTCTAAACTAACCCTTCATGTCAGCGAAATCAATGATTTTGAGCGATTACCCATCCCGTTTTTCTGCATAGCAACAAATATCGAAACTGGGGAATCCATTATTTTAGATAAGGGAAACTTGGCACAAGCCGTTGGTGCAAGTGGTGCGTTACCGTCATTATTTCAACCTGTTATGATAGATAAACGCATATTGATAGATGGGGGCGTAACCAACAACTATCCGATCGACGAATTAAGAGCCAAAGGCATGGATATCATCATTGGTGTCGATGTACAAGACGGTTTAGCTGATCGTGAAAATTTAACCACAGCTCCTGAAATATTGCTGCAAATCAATAATTATCGCACCATCAGCGATATGAAGAAAAAAGCTGAAAACACAGATATTTATATTAAACCTAAGGTTGGGAAATTTAGTGTCATTTCATTCAGTGAAGGGGATAGCATCATTAAGAGTGGGGAGAATGCTGCATTGGAAAAACTTGAGGCTTTGGATAGATTATCAAAACATAAATATGCCTCTCGCCCAAAACTTCAAGAGGCTGTACAAGATAGTATTTTGGTCAATGATATAATTTTTGATGGCAATGATCGCTATACTCGTTCCTACTTACTTGGGAAACTGAAACTCAAACCTGACTCCAAGGTGAGCTATGCCGATTTCAGTGTTGGTGTCAATAACCTTGTGGCGACCAATAATTTTGATGTATTTCAATATGAATTCCGTAAAAACAAAAATGGGAAAGGTTATGACATGTATGCCACCTTGTCGGAAAATCAAATTACAACCTTTTTAAAACTGGGATTGCATTATGACGATTTGTACAAAAGCGCCGCTTTGGTCAACCTCACTAAAAAAAGGTTGTTATTAGACAATGATGTGGCTTCGCTCGATGTCATTTTAGGTGATAATGTCCGTTATAACTTTGAGTATTTTATTGATAAGGGATTTTATTGGAGTATAGGGGTAAAATCTAGGTTCAATCAATTTCATAAGAATATTTCAGCGCAGCTTTTGTTAGATGCAAATCAAGAAATCCCTAGCGGTGTCAATAAGCTGGATGTGGAGTTGAACGACCAAACCAACCAGTTTTATTTTCAAACACTTTTTAGAAAGGATTTTTCGTTAAGCATTGGTGGCGAACACAAACGCATTAAAATAAAGTCGGAAACCTTAAGCAATATAGAGAACACTGGAGAAATCATCTTTGAAAAAACCGATTATTTGGGGGTTTTTGGAACCCTCAAATTAGATACCTATTCCAGTAGATATTTCCCGAAAAACGGATTTTATTTTAGTGGTGATTTCCATTGGTATTTACATGCTTCCAGTTTCAACAAAGATTTCACTCCCTTTTCAATTGCAAAGGCAAATTTAGGTTATGCATTTATGCCTTTCAACAAAGTTGCTTTTAATATAGTTACAGGCGGTGGATTCCGTATTGGGGAGAATTCACCGGCGTCCTTAAATTTTGGTTTGGGCGGTTATGGCAACAATCTTATCAATAATTACCAATCATTTTATGGTTATGATTATTTAGAATTGGCAGGGAACAGCTTTTTAAAAACCACCTTTACAATCGATTATGAGATTTTCAAAAAAAACCATATCATCCTTGCCGCCAATATTGCAAATATAGAGGACAACCTTTTTGATACAGGCGAGTGGATTAAAAAATTAGATTATAGTGGTTTTGCCATTGGATATGGTTTGGAAACATTTCTTGGACCTTTGGAGGCAAAATATACCTACTCTCCCGAATTGAAAGAAAGTCTGTGGTTTTTTAATCTTGGATTTTGGTTTTGAAAAAATAAATAGTCCGTTTAATAATGTCAGAAATTTTTAAGATATTTGTAATCATATGAAACTTTTCTGGACCAATTTACTCTCCCATCTTCATTTTCTTATTAAAAGAAACCCAGAATAAGTAGGCAAAATTGTATCTTTATGTCATTCCGAGATAGATATTATATTATCTCATAATAGATTTTCAATAATTAATAATTTTAAAGAAAATGCCATTATATCATAAATTAGGGACAATTCCGCCCAAACGACATACACAATTTAGAAAACCAGATGGAAGCTTATATTCCGAACAATTGTTTGGAACCATTGGTTTTGATGGGATGTATACCAATTCCTATCACGAGCAGCGGCCCACACAAGTAAAAGCGATAAAAAAGCAATATAGTGTAGCTCCTAAAATCGCAAAAGGAAATCACATCCAATCCTACAGATTTCGAGGATTTCAGGTAAAACCCGAAAACGATTATTTGGAAAGTCGCAAAACCATTCTGACCAATAGCGATTGCAGTATTATCTTGGCAGCACCAAAGGAATCCACGACCGCTTATTTTTACAAAAACACAGATGCCGATGAACTTATTTTTGTTCACCGTGGCACAGGGAAACTCCGCACACATCTCGGAAACCTCGATTTTAAATACGGGGACTACCTGCTTGTACCACGAGGCATCATTTATAAAATGGATTTTGACACTGAAGATAATCGCTTATTCATCGTAGAATCACGACGGCCAATTTACACGCCTAAACGCTACAGGAACTGGTTTGGACAATTATTGGAACATTCACCATTTTGCGAACGTGACCTTCGCAAACCGCAAGAGTTGGAAACTCATAATGAGTCGGGCGAATTTCTTATTAAAGTCAAAAAACAGGATGACATGTTTGAAATGGTGTATGCTTCGCATCCCTTTGATGTAGTTGGGTATGACGGATTCAATTATCCATATGCTTTTTCAATACATGATTTTGAACCCATTACAGGACGTATCCATCAACCGCCACCTGTGCATCAAACCTTTGAGACTGATGCTTTTGTAGTATGCAGTTTCGTGCCCCGTTTATATGATTACCATCCGTTGAGCATTCCTGCTCCATACAACCATAGCAACATCGATAGCGATGAGGTTTTGTACTATGTCGATGGTGATTTTATGAGCCGCAATGACGTCGAGGCTGGCCATATATCCTTGCATCCAGCGGGTATTCCTCACGGTCCACATCCAGGAGCCACCGAACGGAGCATTGGTAAAACAAAAACCGATGAATTGGCCGTAATGGTCGATACATTCAAACCTTTAAAAGTTACTGAAGAAGCCATTAAAATCGCTGACGAGGATTATTTTAAATCGTGGCTGTAAGCCCCTAAATCCCCGAAGGGGACTTTTTACAATATTTCTTATAAATTAACATTTAATTAAACTCAGAATCCGTCCAGTTTTGAGTTCCTTCCCTTTGGGAAGGTTAGGATGGGCTATTATTATGAGCAAAGACATTAAATCAGTAGAATACGGATTAGAAAAAATATTTGAAGGCGCAGAAGATTTCTTGCCTTTATTGGGAACAGACTACGTGGAGTTTTATGTAGGCAATGCCAAACAAGCAGCGCATTTTTATAAAACCGCTTTCGGATTTCAATCACATGCCTACAAAGGTCTGGAGACAGGTTCTAGGGATGAGGTGAGTTATGTTTTAAAACAAGATAAAATCAGGTTGGTACTTACGACACCCTTAAATAGCAAGTCACCAATCAACGACCATATTGTCAAACATGGCGATGGGGTTAAGGTGGTTGCACTGTGGGTGGAAGACGCCAGAAGTGCTTACGAGGAAACTATCAAACGCGGAGCAAAATCCTATATGGAGCCTAAAGTTGAAACCGATGATCAGGGTGAAGTCGTCAGGGCAGGGATTTATACCTATGGCGAAACGGTACACATGTTTGTGGAACGAAAAAATTACAATGGCTCTTTTTTGCCGGGTTATAAGCCTTGGATTTCCGATTACAATCCTGAACCCGTTGGGCTAAAATTTATCGATCATATGGTTGGCAATGTAGGTTGGGGCCAAATGAATACTTGGGTAAAGTGGTATGAGGACGTGATGGGATTTGTCAATTTTCTATCGTTTGACGACAAACAAATCCACACCGATTATTCTGCTCTTATGAGTAAAGTGATGAGCAATGGAAACGGGCGCATTAAATTCCCAATCAACGAGCCTGCAAAAGGGAAAAAACGATCTCAAATTGAAGAGTATCTCGATTTTTATGAAGGTTCAGGAGTACAACATATTGCTGTTGCCACCGATGATATCATCACCACAGTAGCCAAACTAAAATCTAGGGGTGTGGAGTTTTTATCAACACCGCCAGAAGCCTATTATAAGGCTGTGCCAGAACGGCTGCACCAGCATAACCACGAGTTGAGGGAAGATATTGAAACCTTAAAGGGTCTAGGTATCATGATTGATGCCGATGAAGAAGGTTATTTATTGCAAATATTCACCAAACCTGTGGAAGACAGACCAACTTTGTTCTTTGAAATAATTCAACGTATGGGCGCAAGAGGCTTTGGGGCAGGAAACTTTAAGGCACTTTTCGAATCGATTGAAAGGGAACAAGCCTTGAGAGGTACACTTTAAAAATTTATTTGACACTCGATCTATTAGACCTCAAATGTATAAAATCGTTTGAGGTCTAAACGTTTTACCACAAAGATTAAACATTTATTTAACAGGAATGACAACTCTAATTTTAAGGTTGTTCCAAGTTTTTTTATATTTTTGGAACAGTAATTGTAAATCTAACCACCGAAGCTAAAATATAACAGCATTCTAGTTTCATTTTACAATCACTATAAAATATGAAAAATATCCTACTTATCGCGCTATTGTTTTTATCGGCACAAGATGCTGTTGCCCAAAAGGAGCAGGCATTTCAAGGTGGCGAATGGTTCAAGTTTGAAATGAGCTACAGCAATTGGTTAAAAGCAGGAAATGCGACCATGAGCGTTGAAGAAACAACATACAAAGGAAAACAGGTATTCCATGTTGTAGGTAAAGGTTGGACGACTGGTGCTATCAAATGGTTTTTTAAAGTAAAGGATCGTTATGAAAGTTATTTTGATAAAAAAACAGGGCTTCCTTACAAATCCATCCGGCAAATAGACGAGGGTGGACATACCAAGGATATAGAAACGGAGTTTGATCAGGCCAATCGCAAAGCATACGTCAACAATAAAAAACACAACACACAGAATACTTTCGCTACAGAAAAAGATGTCCAGGATATGGTGTCTGCGTTTTACTATTTAAGAAACAATTACGACACAGCGACCATAAAAGATGGGGATGTAATCTCGTTGAATATGTTTTTTGATGATGAAAATTATAATTTTAAACTTAAATTTCTTGGTATGGAAACTCTTGATACAAAGTTTGGTAAAATAAAAACACTTAAATTTAGACCGTATGTTATGGCTGGGCGTGTTTTTAAAGAAGAAGAAAGTCTGACCCTGTGGGTAAGTGCCGATGATAATAAAATTCCCTTGAAGATTAAGGCCGACTTAAGAGTGGGTTCATTACAAGCCAATTTAGAAGCTTTTAGAGGATTAAAGCATTCATTTCAAATACAATATTGACCCAATAAAATGTCCAACCAATCCAAATTTGATCCCATATTAGAACAACTTCAACAGAAGTATGCCGATATTAACCAAGATACTCACACCCATTTAGAAGGTTTACTGCATAGTAAGCCTATTACATATTGGGACTACATACAAACCGATGCCTTGCTAAATCTTCAAATTCAGCGCACTACATTGCCTGATGAGATGGTTTTTATTGCCTATCACCAGATCAATGAGCTTCTTTTTAAAATGATTTTGTGGGAAATTTCACAAGTAGCAGAAAAAGATAAGTTGGATGTGATATTTTTTGAAAGTAAGATCATGCGCATCAGTCGCTATTTTGATATGTTGACCACATCCTTCAATATAATGCGTGAAGGAATGGAGGTAGAACAGTATATGAAATTTAGAAATACATTGACTCCTGCTAGCGGTTTTCAAAGTGCCCAATATCGATTGATTGAGTTCGCTTCCACCGAATTGATCAATTTAATAGACTATCGATTCCGAAAAAATATCGACAGAAACACCCCGTATATGCACGCTTTCGAACATTTATACTGGCAAGCTGCAGGAAAAGATTACGAAAGTGGTGATAAATCAACTCTTTTGATTAATTTTGAAAACCGTTATAAGGACGAGTTTCTCCGATTTATGGAAAAGTACAACACCAAAAATCTGTGGACGCGTTTTAAAGAGTTGCCCAAAGAAGACCAACAGGATGAAGATTTAGTCAAGGCCATGAGGCATTATGACTATACTGTTAACATT
>JBGSXJ010000237.1:0-3204 GCA_041751535.1 Aquaticitalea sp. | reverse complement strand
GCTTTCATTGGTGTATCAAAGAATAATATTCCATTGGTTTTAAGTGTACTTTTTATAGAATCAAATGCAGTTTCCGAAGCTGAATCTGCCACGATACCCTTAAACAGGTTTTGACCATACGGCATCCTATTAGTGGAATCTTCGAGATTAAATTTTATCACATCCTGCACAGATGTAATAGTAACCAAGCTATCATTGGTGGTAGATAAATATAATGGTAAATCCTTTTTCATGTCGAGATTCAATAATCTTAAAAAGTTGGGCAAATCAATTTTTTCTTCCTCAATTTCAATAATTTCGGCACCTTGATTTTTTAAAACCGATAATGCGTTTACATACAATGGCTCTTCCATTAAGCTTTTGAAAGCACCAAAACGTCTTCCTTCCAAGCGCCTTGTTTTTAATTCTTCAATATAAAATCCTGGTTCCCAAAGGGCGTAAATCGATTTAGAATCTTTAAGATCCTCGCCAAACATGGCATCCAACAAAATGGCATTATCTATCACGTTTTTTGTAATGGGTCCAGGCGTATCTAGAGTTGAAGAAATAGGGACAATTCCGCTTCTACTTAACAAACCCACTGTTGGTTTTAAACCAACCACAGAATTCTGACTTGAAGGTGAAAGTATGGAGCCCGATGTTTCGCTCCCAATTGCTCCGACACAAAAATTTGCTGAAACTGCAACTGCACTTCCTGAACTCGAACCTCCAGTATCCATGATTTTACGACCATACGGATTTAGTGTTTGTCCACCAATGGCGCTATAACCACTTGGACAATCACCACAGAAAAAATAGGCCCATTCACTCAAGTTGGATTTTCCTAAAATCAAGGCGCCATTTTCTTTTAATTTCTGGACTATAAAGGCATCATCAGCATAATTATTTAGAAGCGCAACGGCTCCTGCAGTTGTTGGCATTCCTGAAGCATCGATGTTATCTTTTAATAAAATAGGCATACCAAAAATGGAATGTTTTAGCTTTCTATTCTTCAATTCCTTATCCTTTTGCTTGGCTTCAGCTATCACATTTGGATTTAAGGAAATAACCGAATTCAATGACAATGCATTAGCTCTATCAAACTCCCTGATTCGATATAAATAAAATTTCGTGAGATTTTCATAGGTTAAGTTGCCAGACAGGATGAGTTTTTGAAGTGTTGGGATATCCTGTTCTAATATTAAAGGCTTTAAAGTCTTATAATTTGCTTCAGTGAAACCTGCCATATCTTTCTGGAATGGCTGCCAAAGCTCATCCACATTGATGTGCTTGGAGTCCAAAACTTTAAATTCCCTAAAATCTTTAGTGGTTATGGTTCCGTCCTCGGTTGTGTTATTAAGAGGGTTATTGGTTTTTGAAGAATCTGACGAGGAATCTTTGCAAGAATAAAATAATGCTGCCACACAAAACAATACAAATAATCTCATGGTTAGTCTTTTAATAAAAGTACTAAAGTTCAGATTGATTTTGGGATATTTGCCGAATTTCTTTTAAAAAACGAAACTAATAGACCAACTATTATTTGAAGAAAGAATCTACAAATTCAAATTTATTGAACACCTGAAGGTCGTTGACGCCTTCCCCAACACCAATATATTTAACAGGAATCTGAAATTGATCGGATATTCCAATAACAACCCCACCTTTAGCGGTTCCGTCCAATTTGGTCACAGCCAAGGACGTGACTTCTGTGGCTGCTGTAAACTGTTTGGCCTGCTCAAAGGCGTTCTGACCTGTAGAACCATCCAACACCAATAAAACATCATGAGGCGCATCGTCAATCACTTTTTGCATTACACGTTTCACCTTGGTCAGCTCGTTCATTAGATTGACTTTATTGTGCAAACGGCCGGCAGTATCTATAATAACAACATCTGCCTGTTGATTTACCGCGCTTTTTAAAGTATCAAATGCAACAGAGGCCGGATCGCTGCCCATATCTTGGCGCACCATGGGAACATCAACTCTATCCGCCCAAACTTGTAATTGTTCGATGGCTGCGGCTCTAAAAGTATCTCCAGCTCCTAGCACAACTTTCAATCCTTGTTTTTTGAATTGTGAAGCCAATTTTCCAATGGTGGTGGTTTTTCCAACGCCATTGACGCCAACCACCATAATGACGTAGGGCTTTTTATCCATTGGAACAGTGAATTCTGTGGCATTTCCGCTATCTACTTCTGATAATAGGCCTGCTATTTCTTCTCGTAATATGAGATTGAGCTCGGAAGTACCAAGATATTTGTCCTTAGACACACGTTCTTCGATACGTTTGATAATTTTTAAGGTGGTATTCACACCAACATCACTTGAAACCAAGATCTCCTCTAGGTTATCGAGAACTTCGTCATCAACTTTGGATTTCCCGGCGACCGCCTTGTTGAGTTTGGTAAAAAAATTTGTTTTGGATGCCTCCAAACCTTTGTCTAAAGTTTCTTTTTTTTCTGAAGAGAATATTTTTTTGAAAAAGCTCATGATGTTACTAATTTGTGAAGGGAAGTCAACAATTAAGCCTAACTGTAAAGTCTGCTAATTTGTCACGCCTTCGGTTCAAATATAGACATAAAAAAACTGCTTTCACAATGAAAGCAGTCGTATTACATATGGTATATATGTTTAGTTTTTCTTTAAAAAGTCGTCTACAAACTCTGGTGCCATCACCGATTCAACGAACATGTATGCTCCTGTTTTAGGGGACTTTACCATTTTTATAGCTTTCGTCAACCTTTTAGATCCTGTTTGTAATGATGCTACTGATTTCTTTGCCATGACTCTTTATTATTTAATTTCTTTATGAACTGTCATACGCTTAAGGATTGGGTTGAATTTTTTCAACTCCATTCTGTCTGGCGTATTCTTTTTATTTTTATTTGTAACGTAACGAGAAGTTCCTGGTTGACCAGATTCCTTATGCTCGGTACATTCTAATATAACTTGTATTCTATTGCCTTTTTTTGCCATTGTATTAACTTTTTAGCTTGTGGCTATTATTTTAAAAATCCTTTGGTTTTAGCCTCTTTCATAGTTGCAGCGATACCAATCTTGTTGATGGTTTTTAAAGCTGCTGTAGAAACTTTTAAAGTCACCCATTTATCCTCTTCAGGAAGATAGAAACGTTTTTTGATTAAATTGACATCAAATTTACGCTTCGTTTTATTCATTGCGTGCGAAACATTGTTTCCAACCATCGCCTTTTTTCCAGTAAGT
>JBGSXJ010000236.1:0-4220 GCA_041751535.1 Aquaticitalea sp. | reverse complement strand
ATTCGAAAAAATTGAACAGAATAGCATCATCTCAAGTTGGAAAGATTCCATGGTAAGCAGTGGCCGATTGAAAAACAGCCTTCATAAATATGTCAACGTTCCAAAATATGGCTGCTTTAAGGATTACAAGGAACGTGAAGTGAATGATGAAGAAAAAACCATCAATCGTATTTGGTCCATTGGAGGCAAAACGGGATGGTATTATGGCAATTATTTGTGGAAAGTTCGCGGCTATCTCGATAAATTATTTGGAGGCATCGGTTTACGACGCGGTAGAACACATGTGTCGGAATTGGATGCAGGTGATGCCTTGGATTTTTGGCGTGTGATTTTTAGTGATCGAAAAGAAAAGAAACTATTGCTCTATGCCGAAATGAAATTGCCAGGTGAGGCTTGGCTGGAATTTAAGATTGAAGATGGGCTTCTAAAACAAACCGCCACCTTCAGACCACGAGGCTTGGCAGGCAGATTGTATTGGTATAGCGTTTTGCCCTTCCACGGATTTATTTTCAAAGGAATGATCAACAAATTGGTGGAGTCTTGAAAAAACAACACCTCCCAGAAAAACTATGTCCTATTTGCCAAAAGTCGTTTTCTTGGAGAAAGAAATGGGAACTCAATTGGGACACCGTTAAATATTGCAGTGAACGATGCAGGAGACACAAAACAAAACAGCTTTAATATGGTTCAGAAATGATTTGAGAGTGAGTGACAATCAAATCATCCATCATTTGTTGACTGATGGCAAACAAATCATCGCCATCTATTGTTTTGATCCGAGACATTTTAAATCGTTAGTATTTGGCTTCAAGAAAACAGAAAAATTTAGGGCACAGTTTTTAATCGAAACAGTTACCGATTTAAAGCAGAATCTTGCCAAACATAACATCAATCTCCTCACCTATTGCGATACGCCTGAAAACTGTATTCCGAAACTTGTTTCGGAGTTTCAAATTGATGAAATTCACCTTCAAAAAGAATGGACTCAAGAGGAACAAACGGTTTTTGAATCTGTAAAAGAAAGCATTCCAAAAACGACTGAAGTTATAGAGTATTACGATCAATTTCTGTATCATCCTGATGAAATCAAGATGGAAATCCCTCTAATTCCAAAAGTTTTTACAGAATTTAGAAAACATGTTGAAAAACACGCCACAATTAGAAGCATTTCAATTGTATCAAATCAAAAAAATACCGATAGTACAAATGCTTCCACAACGATTCCCACCGTGCATGATTTAGGTTTCGAGGCATTTGAAGCGCATCCCAATTCGGCATTTCCCTTTAAAGGTGGGGAAACAGCGGCGCTTCAGCGTTTAGATGATTATTTTTTCAAAACCAAAAAATTGGGTGTCTATAAAAAAACCCGCAATGGCCTGATTGGAGCTGATTTTAGTTCCAAATTTTCCCCTTGGCTTGCAAATGGTAGCTTGTCTGCCAGAACTATTTATTGGGAAGTGCAACGCTTTGAGAAAGACTATTATAAAAATGACTCAACGTACTGGCTTGTTTTTGAATTGATCTGGAGGGATTATTTTAAATACATTTCCCTTAAACATGGCACTGACCTATTTAAAATTGGTGGCATTCTACAAAAAAACTATGAATGGAGCAGAAATGAAAGTGCCATTTCCGATTGGATTGAAGGAACCACTAACGAACCATTTGTAAATGCAAATATGATAGAGCTCAAAAAAACAGGTTGGATGAGCAATCGCGGACGACAGAATGTAGCCTCCTATTTCGCAAAAGAACTTTTGATTGATTGGCGCATTGGTGCCGCCTATTTTGAATCCATGCTAATCGATTATGATGTTCATAGCAATTATGGCAATTGGATGTATGTCGCTGGTGTTGGAAACGATCCGAGAGATCGAAAATTCAACGTGAAACTTCAAGCAGAAAACTACGATTCAAAAGGTAAATTTCAATCCTTATGGTTTCAAAATCGATTATTTGAATGAAAACACTGCGACTCATATTAGGAGATCAGCTCAATAGCAAGCATTCTTGGTTTAAAACCAATCAAGAAGATGTGATCTATTGCCTATTCGAAATGCGTCAGGAAACGGATTATGTCGTGCATCACATTCAAAAAGTCATCGGTTTTTTTGCGGCGATGCGTCAGTTTTCAACAGATTTAAAAGCGAATAATCACAAGGTCATATGTTTTAAAATCAATGCTACAGAGAACACACAGAATCTAATAGGGAATTTAAAACTCTTGATTGACTCCCATTCCATAGAACGATTTGAATACCAACTTCCTGATGAGTATCGTTTGGATGTGCAACTCAAGGACTTTTGTCAAGGCTTAAATATCGAATACCAAGTTTACTCAACCGAACATTTTTATACGCAACGCGACGATTTGGCCACATTCTTCAAAGGAAAAAAACAATTCCTAATGGAGAATTTCTATCGCGATATGCGAAAAAAACACGATATCTTAATGGTTGCCGACCAACCGGAAGGTGGCAAATGGAACTACGATTCCAGCAACAGGAATAAATGGAAAGGCGATGTGCAAATTCCTCCTTATAAATATTTTAAAAATGAGGTTTCAGAAGTTGTAAATGACATAAAAACTGCTGACATAAAAACCATTGGTCGATTTGAAACCCAAACATTTTTATATCCGATAACGCGTCAGCAGACCTTGGAACAACTCAAATATTTTTGCGAAAATTTGTTGATTCATTTTGGCGATTATCAAGACGCTATGCACACCGATGAAACGTATTTGTTTCACTCCCGATTGTCGCTTGCCATGAACCTTAAATTGATATCTCCAAAAGATGTGGTCAAAACTGTTATAAATTATTACAGGGCAAATCAGAACGAGATTGACATTTCCCAAGTAGAGGGTTTTGTGCGACAAGTGATTGGCTGGCGCGAATATATGCGAGGCATGTATTGGGCACGTATGCCAGAATTTAAATCCGAAAACAGCTTACAAAACTCCAATAAATTGGCAGATTTCTTTTGGACAGGAAACACGAAAATGAACTGCTTAAAGCATGCCATCACCAATTCGCTAAATAATGGTTACGCACATCACATACAACGACTAATGATTAGTGGCAATTATGCCTTGCTTACACAAACCCATCCAGATGAAGTGGATGCCTGGTATTTGGGTATTTATGTCGATGCTGTGGAATGGGTGCAATTACCAAATACGCGAGGTATGAGTCAATTTGCCGATGGCGGAAAAATAGCCACCAAACCCTATGTGTCTTCAGGGTCGTACATTCATAAAATGAGCAACTATTGCGAATCCTGTCATTATAATAAAACAAAAAAAACAGAGCCTGACGCCTGTCCATTCAATAGTTTATATTGGAATTTTCTGGACGATAAACGACCCTTATTGGGAAATAATTTTAGAATGGGAATGATGTATAGCCTTCTGGATAAAATGCCGAAAGAAGACTTACATCAAATCAAACTGAAAGCACAGCATATAATAGAACATCAAGATGAGTACTGACAAAACACATATACACGTCGTATGGTTAAAACGCGATTTGCGGCTCCAAGATAATGAGGCAATCTTTAATGCATTGGCCACAGGCAAACAGGTGCTATTGCTCTATGTTTTTGAACAATTATTAATTGATGATGCGCATTACAGCGAACGCCATTGGGATTTTATAAAACAATCTTTAGTCGATTTAAATTCGCAATTGGAGCCTTATAACTCCAAAATTTTGATTGTAAAGTCGGATATGATCGCAGTTGTCAATCAGTTATTGAGCAATTATCATATAACAGATGTTTATTCACATCAGGAAACTGGTATTCTAGTGACCTACAATCGTGATAAAGGCTTTAAGCGCTTTTGTAAAAACAATTTTATCCAATGGAATGAAAACATTAACAATGGCATTCAAAGAGGCTTGCGAAATCGGGAGCATTGGATCGAACAGAGCAACGCATTTTACGAAATGGAACCGCTACCATTTCAGCCGAAAGACAATCAATTAGTAAGCATTGAGGAAGTTCAAAAATTGGAACAATTATTTACCATTCCATCTTTAAAGACCAAGGAAGAATCTCCATTTCAAAAAGGAGGTCGCAGTACAGGCTTAAAATATCTCGATTCGTTTTTTGATAAACGCTATGAGAATTATATGTTCCACATTTCAAAACCCGATTTGTCGCGAAAAGGCTGTAGTAGGATTTCGCCATACATTGCATGGGGAAATTTATCGATT
>JBGSXJ010000235.1:0-2009 GCA_041751535.1 Aquaticitalea sp. | reverse complement strand
ACAGTAATAGAATTTGATAAACTGAAGCAACCTTCCAAATTACTAGCATTTTGTCCAACCATAGCACCTTGTAGACCATCTTCAAATCTCAAATACCAAATAAGGCAAACCCCTACTCCTGCATCATCAAAATTCACCCCTTCTAATGCGGCCAATGTTGGAGGCAATCCCAAAATATTCCCAAGGTCATCAGTCACAACCCATGTACCATTAGATCCTGTAGCTGTGCCATCTAGAGCAATTCCACTTACAAAGTCCGCAGTACCGTCAACATTAAAATTAAAAGGTCCACCTAAAATAGTACCTCCATCAGGCTGATTTCGATCAACTCTAATTGAATTAGAAAGACTAAATGAACCTTCTAAATTAGAAGCGTTCATACCTGGTTCGGCACCTACAAGTCCATTCTCAAATCGTAAATACCATATGAAACACACACCAGGGCCAGCATCTTCAAAATTAACTCCTTGAAGTGCTTCTAAATTTGGAGGTAAACCTAAAATTACACCTGATTCATCAGTTATAACAAAGGTCCGATTCGTTCCTACAGCGTTTAGGTCTGTAGAAATTCCGCTAACGTTATCAGCAGTTCCTTCAATACAGAAGGTGAACGGTCCACCTGAAAGTGTTCCTGCATTCGGTGTAATCGCTATTGGTGTGTTGTCGTCATCACCACTGCAAGAAGTTGCGAAAAGCGCGATAGCCAAAGTGGCTAAAATCATTTTTTTTATCATCATATTGCTTTTTTAGAATTATACTTCAAAGCTATAGGATGATAATTACTTTAAATGTTAGCTGGCTTACATTAGAAAACATTTATGCTATTTTTTTTAGCATTCTGATTTCTTTTCTGGTAAAATTGATGATATTTTCCTCCTTTAACTCGTTCATTAAAATATTTAGAGTGGGACGAGAAGTACCAATTAAGGACGCAATGTCTTTTTGAGTGTAATGATGTTTTACAACATGGTCACCTGTTTTTTCACAATCATAACCGTAATCATCACATAACTCTTGAAGAAACTCCATCAATCTTGTTTTTGTGTCCTTAAACAATAATAGCTGAAGACGTCGCTCCAATCTCTTAAACCGAAACCCGATGAATTTATAGACTTTAAAACTAAAGGTCTGATTGTTCCGCATCAAATCATGCATGGTGTCAACTCCGATAGGGCAAATGGACGTATTATTATCTATTGATTGTGCAAACTCATCTCTTGTTTGTTCGCCAAAAATGGCTTTTTCGCCGAATAATTCACCCATCGACAGAATAGCCTTCACCACTTCATCTCCATTTTCACTATAATAACCGATCTTCACCCTACCTTTTTCAATAAGATAAACTTTCGAGGACGCATCATCTTCAAAATAGATGTAATCCTTTTTTCGATAACTACAGAAGTCATGGTCTGCCTTAAATCTCTTGAACTTGTGAGGACAGAGAATATTAAAGAGATTGACATCTTCAAAAAACCAGATTGCCCTCATAGAGATATTTCTTCGTTAGATAGTTTAGCTGTCGTATCTACAGCAATATACTAACAAAAATTTAATAAAAAAACTCCTAACATTATAGTCAGGAGTCTTTTATAAAAAATATCGTGGAAATTACTTAAGCTGCATTTTCTTTTTTAATCAAATTCAAAGCCGATCCTTCATTGTACCACTCAATTTGTGGCTGGTTGTAGGTATGATTTGCCATGATTGTAACTTTGGTTCCATCTGCGTGCACAAATTCCAATGTCAATGGTTTGTCTGGCGCAAATTGGTCCAAATCCAAGAAGTTAATGGTGTCATCTTCCTGAATCAAGTCATAATCGCTTTCATTGGCAAAAGTCAATCCTAACATCCCTTGTTTTTTAAGGTTGGTTTCATGGATACGCGCAAAAGATTTCACAAGAACGGCAGCAACACCTAAAAATCTAGGCTCCATAGCTGCGTGTTCACGAGAAGATCCTTCTCCATAATTATGATCTCCTACGACGATGGTTTTGATGCCTTCTGCTTTA
>JBGSXJ010000234.1:0-1960 GCA_041751535.1 Aquaticitalea sp. | reverse complement strand
TAATTAGAATTCTATAACAATTACAATAAATTCTGTAACGTAATATGTTGAGATCGGATGTTACTTTGTGAAAACTAAAATCACTAAAAAACATGCACACATCACAAACCCTTTTACCAAAACAATATGCAAGAGTGGCCAGAACCCTCCCAAAACTTTTAAGCACTGGTACCAACGCCCGAATCAGACCCATTATAACGAGCAAAACTATTTAAAGGTGCTCTAATCCATTCCATCTAAAACTAATATTCAACTTAAAAAAACTGAAATCATGATATCGATTAAATCTAAAATAAATGATGTAAATACCTTCTTTAATATTTTAAAAAATGAGATTGGCGGATCATTGACTTCAGATTCAAAAGAATACAATTTTGATTTGGACGAGAGCATAGGTAATGGGAGCATTCGATATATCAATTTGGACGAAGGGATATCTGTTTTGGAATTGAATTTGGATGTTTACGAAGACATTAACTTATGTATTGATACGCTTTTAGGAACCCACGTAAATTTTATTTACTGTTCTGACGGAAAACTGTCCCATTCTTTTGATGCTTGTAAAACCATCAATACCATCGAAACATTTCAAACAAGTATTCTCTCCAACATCAGCAATGCTAGCAATACCATTATATTAGAAAAGGGTGTGCCGACGGTCGCTACTATAATCTCTGTAAACACAAGCAGCGATGCTACCAACACATCACATTGGACCAACAGTTTAAGGAAGACATTTATTGACGGAAAAACTCATGATTTTCTGTATATAGGTTCTTATAACCTTAAAATCATTGAAAGTATCAAACAATTGCAAGCCATTACTCAAAAAGGATTGGTACGCGCATTATTGATCAAAGGGATTGTAAATGTTATTTTGGCCTTGGAACTTGAACAGCACCAATATGATGTGGAACATGCGGATATGCAACCAACCTCGTTAACAAAAACGGATCTGATAGCAATAGAAGATCTTTCAGAGTACATTAATAACTATCCAGATCTCGAACATCGAATCGATAAGCTCACGAGAAAGGTCGGACTCTCTGCCGCAAAAATTCAGGAAGGATTCAAACTAAAGCATGGATTTACCGTATGCGAGTATATCCGGTTTGTCAGGTTATCCAAATCAGAAGAATTGATTGCCAACACCGATTTGAATATTTCAGAAATTGTATACAGTCTTGGATTTTCAAGTAGAAGTTATTTCTCAAAAATATTCAAAGAACGTTTCAACTGCACTCCAATGGATTACAAAAAAAATAAGTTAGCTGTATCAGCCTAATATATATATCCCAAAATAATTTAAGGAATTTAACCTATTTCAACAACAGGCTCCAATCGATCGATTGGAGCCTGTTGATTTAGGACAAATCATGACACTCTTACCAAGTTCTTGAAATGACGAAACCCTTTACCCCACTGACTTTAACAGTCTTTAAGACTTCCTGTTAAACCATTCACAAATAAGAATTCTTTAAGAATTTTCGAAGATACAAGTTGTAAATTAGAGCATAACTTTAAAAACAATATTATGAAAACCACATTAGAAGAAGCAAGAGAACAAACACATAAAGACACTGTAAATGTATTACAAGGTATTATTGAAAAAAATTATGATGCCGAACAAGGATATACAAAAGCGATGAAGGATGCTAAAAATCCTGCTTTAAAAGGATTTTTACAACAAAAGGCAGCACAACGCAGCAATTTTGCAACTGCCATCGATAAAGAGCTACGCCAATTGGGTGAAGCTCCTAAAGAAAGTGGAAGTGTGACAGGCGCAATACACCGTACGTGGATTGACATCAAAAGTTCATTGTCTGGTAATGATGATGAAGCCGTATTGGAAGAAGTTATCCGTGGCGAAAAGGCGAGTGTAGACGAGTATAAAGATGCTCTTGAAAACAATACATTGGTTCCACAAGTCACGAATGTACTGCAATCGCAGATGACCGAT
>JBGSXJ010000233.1:0-4753 GCA_041751535.1 Aquaticitalea sp. | reverse complement strand
AAGGGTTTTATATAAAGGCATTTAGATTTCTCAATGTTATTAATTATCTTTGCAGTCGCTTAATGAATATTAGATAACAAATATACAATTATGAACACAAAAACAATGCCTTACGTACCTTACAAAGTCAAAGACATGTCGCTTGCGGCTTGGGGAAGAAAAGAAATCGAATTAGCTGAAGCCGAAATGCCCGGATTGATGAGTCTCCGTGAAGAATACGGAAATTCTCAACCACTTAAAGGAGCTCGTATTGCGGGATGTTTGCATATGACGATTCAAACTGCTGTATTGATTGAAACTTTAAAATCCCTAGGTGCTGAAGTTACTTGGAGTTCATGTAATATTTTCTCAACTCAAGATCAAGCCGCTGCTGCCATTGCTGATGCTGGAATTCCAGTTTACGCTTGGAAAGGAATGAATGAAGAGGAGTTTAACTGGTGTATCGAACAAACAATTTTCTTCGGAGAAGATCGCAAGCCTTTAAACATGATTTTGGATGATGGTGGCGATTTAACAAATATGGTTTTTGATAAATATCCTGAATTGATGGCAGGTATCAACGGATTGTCTGAAGAAACAACTACAGGTGTCCATAGACTTTATGAGCGTATGAAAAATGGCACTTTATCAATGCCTGCAATCAACGTGAATGATTCTGTAACTAAAAGTAAATTCGACAACAAATACGGTTGTAAAGAAAGTGCAGTTGATGCGGTACGTCGTGCAACAGATTTAATGCTAGCTGGAAAACGTGTGATCGTTTGTGGTTACGGTGATGTGGGCAAAGGTACTGCAGCGTCCTTTAAAGGCGCGGGAAGTATTGTAACCGTTACCGAAATTGATCCAATTTGTGCACTTCAAGCCGCAATGGATGGATTTGAGGTGAAAAGACTGGAAACTGTCATTGAAACTGCGGATATTGTTATTACAACTACCGGAAATAAAGACATCGTACAAGCCAAACATTTTAAAGCCATGAAAGATAAAACCGTGGTTTGCAACATTGGGCATTTTGACAACGAAATTGAAATGGCTTGGTTAAATAAAAACTATGGAAATACCAAAGTTGAAATCAAACCTCAAGTGGACAAATATACCATTGATGGCAAAGACATCATCATTTTGGCAGAAGGCCGTTTGGTGAATCTAGGTTGTGCTACTGGCCACCCAAGTTTTGTTATGAGCAACTCGTTTACCAATCAAACTTTGGCGCAAATCGAATTGTGGACCAACAGAGATGCTTATGAGAACGAAGTGTATATGTTACCAAAGCATTTGGACGAAAAAGTAGCCAAATTACATTTGGAAAAATTAGGAGTTGAATTGACCGAATTACGCAACGAACAAGCTGATTATATTGGCGTACCAGTTGAAGGTCCATTCAAACCAGAATACTATCGTTACTAAAAAAGACCGCTGGCGCTTCTAGACACTAGACCGCTTTGCATTTAGATATTAGACAAACAAGTCCCAAGCAGTTGATGTTTGGGATTTTTTGTTCTCGATACATTTTTGAATCTAAAAATTCTGTCACTTCGAGGGATTTTGCAGCGGGATAGCGATGGAAAATAGTATCGAGAAGATTATCAAAGTTTTGTTAATTACTCCAAATGCTTTTTTGACAAACTTAATAATCACTATTTTGTAGATTAACATGACTTACGATGAACCTAAAATAATCGTCCCAAGATTCAACGAAGAATCCGGCTTTTACACTACGAAAAAGCGTTCAAAAATCATGAGCAAAATTCGTGGGAAGAATTCAAAGCCCGAACTCAAGTTCAGAAAGGCATTGTGGAAAAAAGGTGTTCGTTATCGTGTGGATAGCAAACAACTTCCCGGCAAACCCGATGTCTCGATCAAGAAATATAATCTTGCCATATTTATTGATGGTGAATTCTGGCATGGCTACAATTGGGATGAGAAGAAACATATCATTAAAAGCAACCGGAAATTCTGGATTCCGAAAATAGAGCGCAACGTGCAGCGCGACCGGCAAGTCAATCGCGAATTACGCGAAATGGGCTATACTGTTTTTAGGTTTTGGGAACATGAAATTAAAAAAAATCTTGATAAGTGCATCCATGACGTGCTTATGTTTATTGCGATTGGTGAAAATTCCTAATTAGAGACTAATTACCTATAAAAAACCCTTTCAGCATTGAAAGGGTTTTAATTTAATTCTAATTCTTTCCAACCACTTTGCTTTTTGGTCGGACCAAAGTCATTTCATCAATCAAGTGTTTTGCTCCTGCATATTTATCAATGATAAACAACACATAACGAACATCTACCATAATATTTCGGCAAATTTCTGGGCTGTAATAAATATCGCTCATCGTTCCTTCCCAAACACGGTCAAAGTTCAAACCTATCAAATTGCCGTAAGCATCGATGGCTGGACTTCCAGAATTCCCACCTGTTGTGTGATTTGTTCCTATAAAACAAACCGGTAATTTCCCATTGCTATCTGCGTATTGACCATAATCTTTTGCTTTATACAAATTCATTAATTTTTGAGGCACATCAAATTCATAATCATTTGGAATGTACTTTTCTATAACACCATCTAAATAACTTACAGGTTCGTAGGCCACAGCGTCTCTGGGCTCATAGCCTTTTACTTTGCCATAAGTGACTCTCAATGTACCATTAGCATCAGGAAAATAACGTTGTTCTGGCATCACTTCCATCAAAGCTTTCATATAGGTTTGTTGCAAGGCATTGATTTTGTTGTTCATCGTTTGCCATTGCGGATCGATGTTTTCTAAATAGTTCAAAATCATAGGTTTTGCATGCTTATATGCAGCATCGGCATTGAGTTTTCTCAAAACCTCATCTGAAGTGCCTTCGAGTAATTTCTGTGCATTTTCAAAATTGCTAAAGGCTGTTGTATTATAAATTGAGGCATCCACATTATTGGTGTATAATGGCATCACACCTTCATAAATACCTTTGTCAACTGCTACATTATAGTTTTTATAAATTCCTGAAAGCCTGTTCAATAATGCTAATCTGGTTTGTTTAAATGCCTCTTCACCTTTACTGGCACTGGCTTCCAGTTGTTGCGCAAAAACCATCATTCGCATCAATTCGTTGGTTCTGATAAAGACTTCGGCGTAGTTATTACGCTTCACGTTGACGGCTTCAAATTCTTTGTAAAGTCTTTCAAATTCTGGCAATAATTGGCCGAAATCGGATTTCAGTTGTTTGGTGGTAATACGTTTGGTGAATTCTGTCTCCAAATCACGTTTAATTTGAATCGCACCAGTTTTTTGAATTCCTAAATTCTCTCCTATCCATTTTTTCCATGCATTCGCAATACTTGCTTGTTTTGCTGCATACTGAATCCGGATTTGGTCATCCTTTTTCATATTGGCGTCAATAACTTTTAATGCAGCTTCACGAATGGCAATATTGCTCGGATTGATTTTGGTCACAATTTGTTCAACAGCTACTGCTGGTAAATATTCATTGGTAGTTCCTGGAAAACCAAATACCATTGTAAAATCATCTTCACTTATACCATCTAGTGATACTGGGAAATAGTGTTTTGGCGTAAAAGGAACATTATCTTTAGAATATTTTGCTGGTCGGTTGTTTTTATCTGAATAAATTCTAAACAATGAAAAATCGCCTGTATGACGCGGCCATACCCAATTGTCGGTATCACTTCCAAACTTTCCAATACTGTTTGGTGGTGTGCCAACCAAACGAATGTCTTCATAGCGCTCCGTAACAAACAAATAATATTGATTGCCTTTGTAAAATGCTTTGACACGGGTGTCTTGCCATTCTTCTTTTGCTGTTGCGCGTTGCACTGCATTGCTGTTGGAATCTATTTTTGATTGTTGCTCTTTATCAGTCATTTTTGTTGTAACACCTTCCAAAACTTGGGTCGTGACATCTTCTATTCTAACAATAAATTCTACATATAAATCTGCATTTGGTAATTCTTCAGCAAAATTCATAGCCCAAAAACCATCTTTTAAATAATCCTTTTCCAATGATGAATGCGACTGAATTTGACCATAGCCACAGTGATGATTGGTCAACAACAAACCCTTTGAAGAAATCACTTCGCTGGTACAACCACCATTAAAATGACCAATCGCATCTTTTAAACTGGAATTATTGACATCATAAATGTCTTGCGCCGTCAAGGTACTTCCCAGCGATTGCATTTCGTCTTCGTTCATACCTTGTAAAAGTGAAGGAATCCACATGCCACCTTGTTGTGCAGAAACTTGAACAGTAATAAATAGAATTAAAATTTTTAGAATTTTCATATGTAGATTTTTATTGTTTTTTAATGGACATATGGTATCCCATGAGGAAAATCTTCATTGGTGTTTGCGATTGTTATATCATGGGATTTCATAGATGTGTGTTTCAGAAATCCAAAGATAAAAAAGCTGTCAATTAAATCGATTTTTTTTCTTATTTTAAAGTCTAATAAATAAATATGCAGCATAACTCAAAACTCCCAAACGTCGGAACAACCATTTTTACAGTCATGAGCGCTTTGGCCAATGAGCACAACGCCATCAATCTTTCTCAAGGTTTTCCAAATTTTAACAGTGATCAAGAATTGAAGGATTTGGTCTCCAATGCCATGAATTCCGGGTACAATCAATATGCGCCAATGGCTGGCAGTATGGAGTTGCGCGTCGCTATTGCAAATAAATTCGACTTACTTTATAACAATTCATACAATCCGGATACAGAAATTACGGTGACTGCGGGAGCAACA
>JBGSXJ010000232.1:0-2168 GCA_041751535.1 Aquaticitalea sp. | reverse complement strand
GAAAAAAGACATCCAAATCCCAAAAGTTGAAGGCGTTTATGTCGCAGTCGTAAACGAATACAACGATATTTATAAAACCCAAGATTGGAATGCCTACATCATTAATGATAAAGAGGTTGATTTAGATGTTGTACTGATTGTAACAAGTGGTTATTCAGATAAGAAAATGACTTCTATCTTCCGCACAAAACTAGAGTTGCTTCCTAAAAGGAGTTTCGCGAAAATAGAATTAATGCAAGAAGAATTGTTCGCCTTGAACAACGAATTTAAAGTCACTTTTTTTGAAGGGAACAAAATGTTTGAAAAAACCTATTTATTCAGGAAAAACACGATAAATGAAAAGGCCTTGCAATCGATTCCTTTGATGAAGGTGAAAGGGGTTTTGGTGAAATAATGCTAGTATCTAATTTAGAGTCACATTAGTAAAGCATACAGTTCAATCGCCGGCTCCATAAATTTTAATCCTCTTATATAAGTCACAGCGTGACGAAACTGGTATCCACAATTATAATGGGATTAGATTGTTATTAAATCACTTAAATCTAAAATTAGAAATAAGGACCAGTTGTAGAAATCCAAAGAATATTTATATTTAAATAGATTTTTTTGTGATAGATTAATGTAACAAAAAATTCAAAGCAGATACTTATACCAAAAAAGGATAAAATGCTGATTAATAAAAGTATACTTTCAGATAAAGAAGGCAATGCATTACGGTTGTCCAGTGTGCTTCATGCTGACCAAATGGTCAATTTCAATTTTTTTTCGGCCAAATATGTGGTTTCTGGCAATGAGAATTATACTATCAATAGTAAGAAATTCAATTTAAAGGAAGGGGAATACGTCATAGGCAATAGAAACGTGCATTCAAAAGTTTTCATAGACCATCCTTCTGAAGTAAGAGGAATATGTGTGGATATTTCTAAAGAGGTTCTTTCAGAAATTATAGATTACAATTATCGAAATTCTTCCAATTTTTCTCGCTTTTTGTTTGAACAAGATTGGATGGTTCAAAAATATAATACCAAGAATACCACCCTTGGTTATGCCTTATCCCAAATATCTTTGGAATTTGAAAACTTGACTAATGGTAGTTCTGAAATAAACAAAGAATTGTTTTTTTCGATTGGAGAATGCGTAGTGAAAGACCAAAGTTTGGTTTTTGAGAGTTTTAATAGATTGACTTCCGTAAAAGAAGAGACTAATGGTCGCCTATTTAACTTCGTATATGATGCCAAAAATTATATCGATAGACACTTTCTTGAAAACATCGATATTGAAAAGATTTCAAGGGAAGCCAAGTTATCCGAATATCATTTTATTCGATTGTTCAAAAAGGTTTTCAAAAAAACGCCCTATAAATACGTGGTGCATAAACGCCTCGAATTTGCCCTGGAACTTTTAAAAAACAACTACACCACAACCGAGATAAGCACTATTTTAGGATTTACAGACGTTTCGGCATTCAGTAAATCCTTCAAACACCATTATGGCTCGTCCCCAAGTAGTTATAAATTAAATTAGCAGTTTTTTACAACAAAATAGATACCGTTCATTTGTAATTTTGAGTATGAATTAAAAATACAAAAGTAATGGTAAATCTTTTTTTTAAAATCGGCATATTTCTGGCGATTTCGATAACATCGATGGCTGCCCAAGAACGTGTTTGGCAAAAATTAAATACAGAAGCGTATCCCGGTAAGCAAGATGATATCACTTTTGTGGATGAAAGCAATGGTTGGTACGTTAATGGTTATGGTAAAATATTCCATACTAAAGATGGCGGAATAACTTGGGAACAACAACTTGAGCAAAAAGGGTCCTTCTTTAGAACTATCGCGTTTGTGGACAAAAATATTGGATTTGTTGGCACCGTTGGCACGGATTATTTCCCCAATGTTACAGATACCATTCCATTATACGGAACCAAAGACGGTGGAAAAACGTGGATCCCAGTTGCCTATAAAGGACCTTATGTTAAAGGATTATGTGCCATAGATATAGTTAAAGAACAATTTATCAATCACGGTAAAATTGATTACAAAACACATATTTTCGCAGTAGGTCGGGTTGGTACTCCAGCAAATATGATGGTATCTCATGATGGTGGAGAAACTTGGGTCTCAAAAAGCATGAATGAAGACTGCAAAATGCTATTTGATATCAAA
>JBGSXJ010000231.1:0-2320 GCA_041751535.1 Aquaticitalea sp. | reverse complement strand
AATGCACTGTTTTTAATACTATAGTCTTTTATGTCAAAGGCAAAAGTGCTTGACGTATCGGCAGCATTTTCTTTTTCCAACGTAATGTCATAATTATTATTTCCAAATGCATCGGTTTTTAATGTCAACAATGCTTCTTTGATGTCTATAGAATTCACAACGACCGGTCCGTCATCAGCACTCTTGAACAATTCCTTGATCGACATGGTAAATGAAATATCTTTTGCCGTCAAAAAGGTTTCGTCTTTAAAAGGAGCAAAATTGGTAATGACCAGGTCGCTGACTTCAACATGTGCCTGCGGAAAATTCCTGAATAAGCTTAAATTGACATCACTAAACTCCACTTGGGCGTTCACATTATCATTCACGAAATTTTTAACCATGTCCTTGATCTGCGATTGAAACACAAAAGGAAGAGCAATCAACAAAACAATAACAATCAGTAAAGTGATTCCAATAATTTTTAATGCTTTTTTCATTGAAGGGTTTTATTTTTAATTTCCATGAAACGGAAATTTTTAGTTTAGTACCTATATATACGCAAAGTTGCTTTTAAAAGCCGTAAAACTGTTAAAATTTAGTAAAACTTTAATAATTTTAAATGAGTTCAATTTCCGCATTGGAATTAAGTTTAAATCGTCTTTTAAATAAATAAACACCCAAATACAAAAAGGGCGTATCACAAATGGCAATCAACACTTTAAATAAAAAACCACTGATCAATAAGCCATAGAATTGTTCCCAGGCAATAACATCAAAAGAACATAGGAGCAATAAAATTGTCAAGGTGTCTACGAATTGTGATGAAAAGGTAGAAAAATTATTGCGAAGCCACAAATGTTTTCCTTTGGTGACGCGTTTCCAAAAATGATAAATCTGAATATCTATAAACTGCGCAAACAGGTATGCCATCATACTAGCAGTTACAGCAATGGCAGTGCCGCCAAAAACAAAGGAAAATAGCTCATCTCCAACCGGTGACCACGAGGTCGCAGGAACATAATTGGAAATCAACACAATAGCCAAGGAAAACAGAGACGCAAAAATACCAACCACCACCACATCATTAGCGCGTTTTTTTCCATAGATTTCACTGATGAGATCCGTGATTAAAAAGGTAACAGGGTAAGGTAAAATGCCCACCGAAATCTCAAAAAGTTTGGTGCCAAAAATTTCGATTTCAAAAGGATGCCAATAAAAAAACTTTTGAAATATTAAATTGGAAACCACTAAAGAGGTGATAAACAATGCGGCTAAAAGAAAATAAATGCGTTGTGCAGCGAGTTTGTCTGTCAAGGTCATATTATGCATAAATACTTGTAGTAAACCTACGTAAATTATATCATACATTTGAACTCAAAGTTTCTTTAAGTTGAAATTCTTTATCAAAATTTTAAAAATTATTTTTCCAAGAAAAACATGTGACAAAATGATTTTGTTTTCTTTATTTTGACATTAATTATGAACCAACCACACAAAGTTTACATTGCACTTGGAAGTAATAAAGGCGACCGATTAAGACACCTGCAAGATGCCGTAGATTTGATCTTTGGGCATATAGGAAGTATTCAGATCATTTCTAAAGTGTATATTTCAAAAGCTTCTGGTTTTGAGGGTGACGATTTTTTAAACACCTGTCTTTTGTTGGAAACCTATCTTTCAGCAGAAGAAACCATGAAAACCTTGCTCAAGATTGAAGCCGATTTGGGACGCACACGCACGCCAAACGCTGGCTATGAATCCAGAACCATTGATTTGGATATGTTGTTTTATGACGATGAAGTAATGGACACCAAACTATTGAGAGTACCTCACATTAAACTTCGGGAACGACGTTTTGTGTTGCAACCCTTGCACGATATCGCTTCAAGCTTCAAGCATCCTACGCTTCATAAGACAATGTCGGAATTATTGGAGGGCTGCGAGGACAGCAATCCTGTAGAACCATTTCATATTTGGTTAAAAAATCCTAGCAAGCAATACAATTTTTCCGATCTTAATTATATTGCAATAGAAGGAAACATTGGCGCAGGGAAGACCAGTTTGGCACATAAAATTGCAAACGATTTTAATGCGAAACTCATTTTAGAACGTTTTGCCGACAATCCGTTCTTGCCCAAATTTTATGAAGAGCCACAGCGTTATGCCTTTACATTGGAGATGTCTTTTTTGGCCGATAGGTATCAGCAAATCAGTGATGACTTGTCGCAATTGGATTTATTTAAGGATTTTATGGTGAGTGATTATGACATTTATAAATCCCTGATTTTTTCAAAAATCACTTTGCCAGAAGATGAATTCCGACTTTATAGAAAATTAT
>JBGSXJ010000230.1:0-17741 GCA_041751535.1 Aquaticitalea sp. | reverse complement strand
TTTATATTATTCCAGTTATACAGAAGCGTCGATCATTATTAGGGAAACTGAATTCTTATTAGCTTATTTCATAAAACTGGTTGGATTTTTTAGTCTCTGTCTATTTTTTGGAATGTTATTAAAACGTTCAGCGTTTGCTTTGGCATTCCTATTTGTTCTATATATTTTGGAATGGATTGTATTTTGGGTAGTCATCGCCAATGCAAATGCTGAAGTGGCTTGGAAGGTTAAAAACTTTTTGCCTTTAGAATCGATGTACAAATTGATTGATCAGCCTTTTCAACGCGTTATCATGACGAAGTATCCCGATAATATTGATTTGGCTTATGATTATGCTGTTTATTGGTACGAAATTGTCATTGTTTTAGGTTGGACAGCGTTATTTGTCTTTTTATCCTACAGATTATTAAAAGTGCGAGATTTATAATATATTTGATAGCTAGTGCTATCTCATGAAAAAGATCTTTTCCCTCTTACTATTTATTACAAGTTTGTATTGCCATTCCCAAAACCAGGCTGCCAATTGGTATTTTGGCTATGGTGCTGCCCTACAGTTTGATTTAGGGGCAAATACGCTGACATCCCTCAACAACGGAGCGCTATCAACGAATGAAGGTTGCGCCTCTATTTCTGATGTCTTTGGTGACCTATTGTTTTATACCGATGGTTCAACAGTTTGGAATAGAAATAACAATGTCATGCAAAACGGTTCAGGGCTTTTTGGAGATTCTTCAAGTACACAATCTGCCATTATCGTCCCGAAACCAAACGATTCTGATATATATTATGTGTTTACTGTTGACAATGCTTTGGATGGTTTCAACTTCGGACTCAATTATTCCGTAGTAAATATGACTCTCAATAATGGACTTGGAGGTGTTACCAATAAAAACATCAACCTACTCCCTATTTGTTCCGAAAAAATAAGTGCCGTTCTCAAGGATTGTGTCACAAAATCCATTTGGGTGATTACGTATGCGTCACAAAGTGGGAATGGAAATAGTTACAATTCCTTTTATGCCTACGAAGTTTCAAATACTGGTGTCAACAACGTTCCCGTGGTTTCTACATTTAGTGGAATCACCACCCAAGAGGCGCGTGGCTATTTAAAATTATCGCCTGATGGCGAAAAACTGGCTTGTGCCAATATGGGTAGCGGTATGTTTCTTTTTGACTTCGATGTTGCTACAGGGATCGTGAGCAACCAGCAACAACTTGCCATTAATACAGCCAGTAGTAGCGCCTACGGTGTTGAATTTTCACCAGACAGTCAATTATTGTATGTCCACTCTTCCAACGACCAACAAAGTAATAGCCCAGCATCCCACGCTTCTACCTTAAGCCAGTTTAATTTGAATGCGCCAAATATTTCCAACTCCCGCGTCACCATCGACCAACAACAACTTTACAGGGGTGGTTTGCAATTGGGACCTGATGGTAAAATTTATAGAGCCTTAAGTGCGACTTATGATATTGGACTTCCTTTTTTAGGAGTCATCAACAATCCGAATGTATTAGGAACTGCTGCCAACTATGAACACAATGCGGTTAGCCTGACACCAAATAATTCTTCACAAGGCTTGCCTCCATTTATTCAATCGATATTCAATACACAAATTGATATCATTCAAAATAACGTCAACAATGTGAATCTTCCGCTATGTGAAGGCGAATCTTATACATTAATGGCAGAAGATATTGTTGGAGCAGATTACACCTGGTCTTTGGATGGTGAATTATTACCCGAAACCGATTTTGATTTGGTCATAACCCAAAGTGGACACTATCAAGTGTATATCGATCTCAACACTGGCGAATGTGATATTGAAGGCCAAGCGTTTGTATCGTATTATCAAATCCCGATTGCCACCCAGCCTATGAATATAACCAACTGTGATGCAACAACAACTTCCAATTTTGATTTCACCATACAGGATGCTTCTGTTTTGGGAATTCAAGACCCGTCAGACTTTGATATTCATTATTTCTTGAGTTTGCAGGATGCAACGGACAATGTGAATGAAATAATAGGTGTTTTTTCGAACACCTCAAACCCACAAGAGATTTTTGTCAGAATGGAAAGTGCCGGAAATTCTAATTGCTTTGATCTTACTTCATTTTCTATTGAGGTCATTTTAACACCAATTGTGACTAATCTGGATGATTTGATACTTTGCGACCAAGATTTTAATGGCGATGCAATGGATGGTTTTACCACTTTGGATTTATCATCTTTTACTCCAGGTGTTATGGGTACTCAAGACGACACGATTTATACTGTTAGCTATCACAGCTCTCAAGCAGATGCAGAATTGGGAGAAAATGCATTGTCCAACTCCTACACCAATGTGACACCGTACACAGAAGAAATTTTTGTTCGTATTGCCAATAATATGAATGCGGATTGCTATAGCACTGAATCCTTTATGGTTACAGTCAATGATGCGCCTCAGGCAATTAACACCAATTTAATTCAATGCGATGAAGATGGAATCCCAGAAGGCTACACAATCTTCAATATCAATCAAGTGTATGATGCCATAACTGACAATGCGTCAAATAGAAATGTTACTTATTTTCTATCCGTGACAGATGCGCAAAATGATACCAATGCAATTGATGGGAACGCCTTTGAGAACTTCTTTAATCCGCAAGTGGTTTATGCGAAAGTAGTTGATACTACGACTGGCTGTTTTAATCTGGCTGAAGTAACGCTTGAAGTAAGCACAACTTCTTCTTATAATGCAACTTTAAAACAATGCGATGATGATGGGATAGAAGATGGTTTTTATAATTTTGATTTAACGGCCGCCAATGCAACGGTATTGGCAACTCTTCCACAAAATTTAGACGTTGATTATTACGGAACCTATAATGACGCCCTTTTGGAAACCAATCCGTTGAGTTCGAATTTCACCAATACCACGCCATATTCACAAATTATTTATGCTCGCGTTGAAAATGCCAATGCGTGCTATGGCATCAGTGAGATACAGTTGACTGTTTTTGACTTACCAGATATTGATACGGAGTCTGAAGCCATTTATTGTTTGAATTCATCCCCTCAACCCGTCACAATTACTGGAGGTGTTATAAATGATTCAGCAAGTAATTACTACTATTTGTGGTCTACAGGCGAAAACGCTTCCGAGATTTTGGTCAATGCGCCTGGCACTTATTCGGTGAGGGTCACCAATACCAATGGATGTTTTAAGGACAGAACAGTTACCGTGTTACCTTCAAACATTGCGACCATTAATGATATTGAAATTGTAGATGGTTCACAGAATAATAGTGTAACAGTACTCGTCTCGGGAGAAGGTAATTATGAATATGCACTTGATGATATCGATGGCCCTTACCAAGACAGCAATACATTTACTAATGTCATGGCTGGTCTGCATACTGTTTTTGTGCGGGACAAAAACGATTGTGGCATTTCGGAGGAGCTGGTGTCGGTAATAGGGTTTCCTAAATTCTTTACGCCAAATGATGATAGTTTTAATGATTATTGGCAGGTCTATGGTATCACGGCAGAATTCCAACCAATGAGCACAATTTTCATCTTTGATCGTCAAGGAAAGTTGTTAATAGAATTGGACCCACTAAGCAGAGGATGGGATGGTACTGCAAACGGTAATAAACTCCCATCGAGCGATTATTGGTTTCATGTTCAGTTGGAAGATGGACGCGTTTTTAAGAGTCATTTTACTTTGAAGCGTTAGAAATTGCAGCCGATTTCATTGGGAGATCCTTTTAAGTTGCATTAAATTACTCAACATGAGGAATTTTCAAATTATAGGTTTGAGTATCATTCTCTCTATTCCATATCTAAATTATGGGCAGGATGTTTCGCTTTATCAACAATTTAATGGTAGATATGATTACACTGCAATTGGCAATACCCTCAACCTTTTCGAAAATGGCGCTTTCCCAACCTGTAGTATTTTAACCTCATCTTCAGCCACTTTAAATTTAAATGCAAATCAATCTGTCGTTGCGGCTTATCTATATTGGGCAGGTTCTGGTACTGGCGATTTTGATATTTTAGTGAACGATGAGCCAATTTCTGCTGAACGCACATTTAGTGACGCTTTGGATAACAACAGAGTCTTTTTTGCTGCTTTTGCCGATATCACGTCATTGGTTCAAGCACATGGTAGTGTAGCATATACCATTTCGGAGTTTGACTTAACCGATGTGATCGCTACCTATTGTTCTACTGGTACCAATTTTGGAGGTTGGGCAGTTACCATCATTTATGAAGATAGCAATTTGCCGCTCAACCAGCTGAATGTTTATGATGGCTTACAAAGCGTACCAACCAATCTTTCCATTACGCTTGATAATTTGAATGTTTTGGATAATGAAGATGCCAAAATAGGTTTTATTGCTTGGGAAGGAGATGCTGGTCTTGCAGTGAATGAACAATTGACGATCAACGGAAACGTCATTAGCAATCCGCCATTAAATCCTGCAAACAATGCATTTAATGGCACCAACAGTTTTACGGGTGCAACCAATCTTTTTAATATGGATATTGATGTTTATGACATTCAAAACAATATTAATATTGGAGATACATCAGCAACTATCGCACTCACTTCCGGTCAGGATTTTGTCATGATTAATAATATCATTACGGTATTGAACAGTCAATTGCCAGATGCTACTATTGTGCTAGATGCATACTTACAAAACTGTGGCGAATCTGACCTGGAACTCTTCTACACTGTTTATAATGCCAATTCTACTGATATTTTACCTTCCAATACACCCATTTCCTTTTATGCAGGTAATCAGTTGATTGGACAAAGTTCTACACAAAATGATATCATAGTGGGTGGTTTTGAAACTGGATTTATTATCATTTCAATTCCCAATCCAATGACATTAAATTTTGAGTTGACCCTAATTGTGGACGATGATGGCACACAAAACGGTACCGTTGCCGAGACTAATGAAAACAACAATTCATATGTTGAAATGATTGAATTGCTGCCTATTCCAACGGTGGAACTGCTTCCAAATATAATTCAATGTAACGAAGGTTTTGATTCAGCCGAATTTAATTTGATGGATGGCGTATCAGATTATATTGACAACGCTGAAATTTTGGGTTTTTATACCAATCTGCCGGATCTGACAGCTGGTGAGAATGAGCTATTTTTTCCTGAAGGTTATTCAAATACAGTCAATCCGGAAACATTATTTGTGAAAGTGGCAGCCGAGCCCTGTTACGAGATTTTTCAGTTTGATATCCAAGTGGAAAATTGTCCACCACATATCCCGGAAGGTTTCTCTCCAAATGACGACACTATTAACGATTGGTTTAACATTCAAGGTTTATACAATATCTTCCTAGATCATGAGTTAATAATTTATAACCGTTATGGAGTTCTAATTTTTGAAGGCGATAATTCTAAACCATGGGATGGCAAGGCCAATAGAGGTTTGAATAATTTAGGAAGGGTACTTCCTTCAGGAACTTATTTCTATATTTTGAACCTAAATGATAAAAATTATAAGCCTTTTCAAGGTTGGGTGTACATTAATTATTAACTTATACCTTTTTTGAAATTAGTTCCAATTAAGTAATTGCTATAGAGGTATTTAATCTATTAGTGCTGATATATATGATAAAGTAATCAGAATAAATAAAAATATTAAAAGAACCATCGAATTGTAAGATTTAGTTAAAACTATGCATTTTGTCGTGTTTTCTTTGCATTTCATCTGAATTTAACTTACATTTCGCCTTTCAATCAGGATCTCATACGTTTATATTACAATAGATTAGGGGTTCAAATTATGTAGAAATTTTTTTAAATGAAAACGATTCACAATTCTATTTATATTTTTGTGTTTTTTTGTTGCAGTCTGGCGTTTTCCCAGCAAGTTATAATTGATGATACGTTTACGCCACAACAACTTGTTGAGAACAATTTAATACAAGGTTGCGTCGAAACTTCTAATATTGCCTCTCCAATAAATGGTTCCATAAATGGCTTTGCAAGTTTTGGGTATTTTGAACGAGGGACTTCAAATTTCCCCTTTGAAAATGGAATTGTATTATCTACAGGAAGGGCTGTATCTGGAGGGAATGTATTAAATAACGCTGTTTTAAATGAAGGACAAAATAATTGGTTGACAGATCCTGATCTTGAAGCCACATTGGGCATAACAAACACCCTAAACGCCACCACCATTGAATTCGATTTCGTGTCGATCTCCAACCTTATACAATTTAATTATATTTTGGCTTCTGAAGAATATTTTGCAGCCAATCCTTGTAGTTACTCTGATGCTTTTGCATTGCTTATCAAAGAAGTTGGCTCAAGTGATCCTTATATTAATATTGCCTTAATACCTGGAACGTCTACACCAGTGAACACTACTACAATTCGTAATGAAATCGTAGGTTTCTGCCCTGCCTCCTATCCAGAATTTTTTGATGGTTATAATTTTCCTGACACCAATTTCAACGGTCGAACAAAAATATTGACTGCTACCGCCAATATCGTACCCAATGTAATGTATCACATTAAACTTATTATTGCCGATCAAACAGATAAGAATTACGATTCTGCAGTTTTTATCGAAGGGAATAGTTTTAATGCTTCCGTTGATTTAGGGCCTGATATGACCACCTGTGCTGAAAGCCTAACTCTGAATGGAAATATTGAAAATCCTTTGGCGACGTATTCATGGTATCTGAATGAGGATCTTATTGTCGGGGCAGATCAACCAACCTATACCGTTTTGCAATCGGGAACATATAAAGTGGTGGTAGAAATACCATTGGCCGGCTCCAATTGCGTTCTTGAAGATACAGTGGAAATTAGTTTGAGCTCGACACAAGTACCAACTTCCATAGAAAATTTTGAATTGTGTGATGATGCCAGTTTGGATGGCGTGGAATTATTTGATTTAAGCACGCTCTATGATCAGGTCTTGGCATCTGTACCACCTTCAAACTATGATATAAGCTTTCACTATTCTTCTGCCGACGCAGAAAACAATGTGAATCCAATCCTCACGCCTATACTGAATAGTACAAATAACCAGATCATTTATATACGTATCGAAGATTTAGACAATGGGTGTTTAGCTTATTCAAATTTCCAATTGGTTGTAAATCCTGCACCTAATATTACACCACCATCCCTTATTTTAGTTTGTGATGACGAGGCACTCGATGGGATTACTGAAATTAATTTAACGGAATACGATGCCGAAATCACCAATGGTCAACAGAATCTCATTGTAAGTTATCATTATACACAAGCAGATGCCACAGCTGGTATCAATGCCATACCACAACCATATATCAATAGTTCGATAACCGAACAAGTATTTGTGAGAGTGGTAGATTCCCTTACAGGTTGTTCTATTACAACTACATTTTCAGTGACCGTTATCGACAGTCCTTCAATTAATTACGAAGATCTTTATATTGATGCCTGCGACACGGAGCATGATGGCTATGCAACGTTTGATTTGACCTCAATAACTGCCGATGTCTTACAGGGTTTAACGGGTGTAACAGTCACATTCCACCTTACTCCTGAAGATGCCCAATCTGGAAGTAATCCAATACCTAATCCCACCAGTTATGACAATACTGTTTTTGAAGAACAGACCATTTACATTCGAGTTATGGATGTTGCCACAGGATGTGCGTCTATAACAGATGTTGAAATTCATCCTAATTTATTGCTCACTGCAACTGACATTAGGGATTTTTCAGAATGTGATGCAAATAATGATGGTGTCGAAAGCTTTAATTTGGGTGCCATAGCGGAATCCATCATCAATGAATTAGAAGATCTTACAGTTATTTTTTATACCTCTGAAACCGATCGGGAAAATCAAATAAATGCGCTCGATCATGATATTCCATTCACGCCAACCACGTTTCCAATGGTATTATTCATTACTATCAATAGCCCAACATGTAGCGAAATTGCTGAAATCGAATTACTTTTAAATCCTATTTATGCCTTCCCACCTATTGCTCCGGTTACGTATTGTGATACCGACTCTGATGGTTTTGCTGATATCAATTTAGGTAGTTTTGACGATGTGGTCACAGGAGGACAATCTGGGTATGTCGTCACTTATTTTGCATCAGAAGAAGATGCCGAGGCCAATACCAATCCGTTACCGCCAATTTATACCAACACCTCAAATCCGCAGACCATTTATCCTAGAGTGACTGCTGAAGCAACTGCATGTGCCGATATTAATTCTTTTGAGATTACAGTTTTACCGGCACCTATAACATCACAACCTGACAATATTATTGTTTGCGATAGCAACGAAGATGGCTTTGCATTTATCGATTTAACACAAGTATACAATCAAGCCGTAACAGATACGAATAACCGGGAGTTTGAGTTCTATAACAACAATGAAGATTTATTGAGCGGTAACAATGCTTTTACTGATGTATCAAATTACTTTACCAACACCAAACTGGTTTTTGTAAAAATCATAAATGCACTTACTGGCTGTTTTTCAATTGAAACCTTTAATATTTATGTCAATACGCTTCCTGTATTTCCACAAATAAGCAATTACACCATTTGTGAGCTTTCTATGGACGGAGTTGCTGATTTTGTGTTTGCCACAAAAGATGCTGAAATCCTTAACGGACAGCAAGGAAAGCAAGTATTATACTTTTTGACGCAGCAAGACGCTAACAATAGAATGAATGCAATTAATAAAAATATTGCTTACCAAAATATAAGCAATCCGCAAACCATCTATGTTCGGGTTGAGAACCTTACAGATCAAAATTGCTATGGAACCTCCTCAATGATTATTGAGGTTGGTACAGATCCACAGTTTAATCAACCTACCGATTGGTTTGCTTGTGATGACCTTTCCAATGACGCCACAGAAATTTTTGATTTAAGTACCAAGATAACTGAAATTACAGAAGGCCAGAGTGGTAATTTTGACATAACGTTTTACACCTCTCAATCGAATGCCAATAATGGAACGAATCCACTTCCTCTTCAGTTTGCAAACACAGTAAACCCTCAACAAATTTATGTGCGTATTGACAACGGAACGATCTGTGACGCAAAAACAAGTTTCACCTTGAATGTTATACAAGTTGCACAAGCAAACCCAACCGCACCCATGGTGGTTTGCGATACTGATTATGATGGTTTCGTAACGTTTGATTTAACATTAACGGAATTGGATATCCTGGATGTTCGGCAAGACAATATCCTTATTGCTTATTATGAAACCTTGCCTGAACTCGAAGCACAAATCAATCCAATTACAAATCCATCGGCCTATAACAATATCAGCAATCCTCAAACTGTGTATGTGCGGTTAACGAATACCATTTCAGATTGCCATCTTGCACTGCCTCTTGAGCTAATTGTCAATTTACCTCCCGCGATTAATGAATTTGTAAGTGTGACCATTTGTGATAACGTATTGAATTCATATGATCTGACACAAGTGAACAACCTCATCGTCGACGATACTTCCAATACCACAATCACGTATCATACAACTGCTGCTGATGCTCTTGCAGATGAAAACCCTTTAGATACCAATTACACATACACATCAAATAATACTACGTTTTTTATACGGGTTGAGAATAGCACAACCTCATGCCTTATAACCTATGAATTTCAACTGATTGTGCAACCTATACCAATTGCCAATGTGCCAAATAACCTTGAAAATTGTGATGACGATTTTGATGGCCTCTTTACATATGACCTATCTGAACAAAATGCCTCGGTTTTAGGTGGCCAAAACGCTGCGAATTTATCTGTAACATATCATAGCTCACTAACAGATGCTGAATCTGGAAGTAATGCGCTTCCAAATTTATACGATGCTTCCAACAACCAAGCTATTTATGTAAGGGTTGAACATACTGCAACTGGATGCTACAGCACAACTCAATTTTTAATCACTATTAATCCAAGACCTGTGGTGGACATTCCTGATCAAGTTATTTGTGTGGACAATTTACCATTGACCGTCAGCGCCAACACCAACAATCTTGGCGATGCTTATATATGGTCTACCGGACAAACTACTCCTGAAATAGACATCACTCTGGTTGGAACCTATTCAGTAACAGTAACCACATTACTTGGTTGTGAAACCACTCAAGTTTTTGATGTCACCGCATCTGAATCAGCAACTATCGAACTCGTAGAAACCATCGATTTTTCTGATCCAAATAACATTACCATTACTATTACAGGCATTGGAAACTATGTTTATCAGTTGGATGATAATGAACCTCAAGAATCCAATGTTTTTGAAAATGTCGGTATCGGTTATCATCTTGTAACCATTATCGACCTCAATGGCTGTTTGAAAATAACCAAAGAAGTGCTGGTGATAGATTTTCCTAAATTTATGACACCCAATAATGATGGCTATTTTGATACTTGGCACATTACAGGTGTTGAAACCTTGCCAGGAACTTTTATTTATATCTACGACCGCTACGGTAAACAGATACATTATCTAACATCATACTCTCAAGGTTGGGATGGCACCTACAACGGTTATAATATGCCAGCGACAGACTATTGGTTTGTAGCTGATGTAAAATATAAGGGTACTGAATTTCAGGTTAAAGGCCATTTTGCCTTAAGACGTTAAAAACTTAAATCCCAACTAGAATTCCAAATTTTGAATGTCCTCCTTTCGATGGTTTAGATATTTTCTGAACTATCCATGTCTTTAACATTTTTTGACGATTTTAAAAAGCAACTATGCTTATCTTTGCAAGCGCCTAACCAAAATACGAATCAAAATTTTAAATGAAAAGCATCCTTCAGTTCTTATGCCTGCTTTTACCTGGGCTGATATGTAGCCAAAACATTCAGGTAGATGGTCAGACCTACACGCCGCAGCAGCTTGTTGAAGATATTCTTATAAATAGTCAGTGCATCGAGAACGTAAATGTAACGAACCTTGTAGGTGGGAATTTCGGAAATTCAGACACTAGTTATGGTTATTTTGATGCCAATGGAAGCAATTTTCCGTTTCAAAGCGGTATTGTTTTAAGCACAGGAAAAATCATTAATGCACAAGGTCCCAACACGACTTTAAGCGATGATGATGCACCTGGCTGGGGCGGAGATAATGATTTGGAAACAATTTTAAACGAGTCAAACACTATTAATGCAACCATTCTTGAATTCGATTTTACCTCTGCAGCATCACAAGTGAGTTTTAGATATATTTTTGCTTCAGAAGAATATCAGGAAAACAATTCCAATACCTGTCAGTACTCCGATTTATTCGGTTTCTTAATTCGACCTGTCGGTGAGCAGCAATACACCAATATAGCATTGGTTCCCAACACACAAACGCCGGTAAAAGTCACAACTGTTCATCCCGAAATTCCTGGAGGTTGCCAAGCTATCAACGAGTTTTATTTTGAAAGCTTCAATGACCAAACAGCTCCCATCAATTTTAATGGCCAAACCAAAATACTGATCGCCACGGCCAATATTGTGCCCAATCAAGCGTATCACGTCAAATTGGTCATTGCTGACGAACAAAATTACCGATACGATTCGGCGGTATTCCTTGAAGCAGGAAGTTTTCAATTATCAACAGATTTAGGTCCAAATTTATTAGCTTCCACAGGAAACGCACTTTGTGAAGATGAAACCTATACTTTAAATGCCTCGCAAACGAATGCCAGCAATTATAAGTGGTTTAAAGACAGTGTTGAACTTATAGGTGAAACTAATGCAACTTTGCTCATCGTTGAGCCTGGTACATACAATGTAGAAGTTACCTTGACCAATAATTGCATTTCTTACGGTCAGGTGATTGCTGAATATTTTTCGGAGATAATAGTTACAGATGCCATACTTACCGAATGCGACCAAAACCAAGATGGCATTACATTGTATGACTTATATGATGGTGAATCAAGTATTACCAACAATGACAGTTCTTTATTTGTTGCCAATTTCTTCCTTTCAGAAAATGAGGCACTTCAAAATTTGAATCCCATTCCAAATCCTAATAACTTTCAGAACAGCTTTCCAAATCAAATTGTCTTTGCAAGGGTCCAAGCACAATCGAGCTGTTCTAAAATTGCCCAACTTCAACTAGCCAGTTCAACAAACACACTCTCCATTGCGCCTCAATTTGTATGCGACGATATGCCAACTGATGGCTTTTCCAATTTTGATTTATCCATTGTTACAGCTTCTTTTCAATCGCAAATACCTGCTGGAGCCAATGTCAGCTATTTTTTTAATGAGGCTGATGCCTTCAACAATATAAACAGCCTGACGTCGCCATTTCGAAATACGATTGAGAATTCACAAACCATCTATGTAAAAGTTACGAGTAACAATCAGTGTTATGACATATCTACAGTACAGTTGAATGTGCTCTACACACCAACCTTGGCCCCTGACGAAACAGTGTATTATTGTATCAATTCGTTTCCTGAAACGACCCGGATCTTTGGTGGTGTTTTGAATGATGCACCCAACAATTACTATTACGAATGGCTATTCAACGGTGATTCAACTTCTGTCAATACCACTTTCAATGACATCAATGAAGTCGGAGTTTACACAGTTATCGTAACAGATCCGAATGGATGTTCGGCAACGCGCAACATTACAGTGTCTACATCGACCATAGCAACGATTGATGAAGTAATCATACAAGGCGGTTCTTATAACAATACTATTACCATCATTGCCACTGGTGAGGGTTCTTATGAATATGCATTGGATGACATCAACGGATCGTATCAAGACAGCAATACATTTACGAACGTACTTCCGGGATTTCACACCGTTTATGTGAGGGATATCAATGGGTGCGAAATTGCAGAACAATTGATATCCGTATTGGGTTTCCCGAGATATTTTACACCAAATGGCGATACATACAACGAAACCTGGAAAGTTTACGGTGTCAACGATCAATTCTATCCAGATATTGATATCAAAATTTTTAATCGCTACGGCAAACTTCTTGCGCAGCAAAACTATTTGAGTGGTGGTTGGGATGGAACCCTTAACGGCAACCCTTTGCCAAGCGATGATTATTGGTATGTGGCGACACTGAATGATGGAAAAATTTACCGAGGTCATTTTGCATTGGTCAGATAAAATTCAATTCTTTCATTAACTTTGTGAAATGCGTTTCAATTTAAAATCAGATTATAAACCTACAGGTGATCAGCCTCAAGCCATTGATAAACTTTCAAAAGGTATCCAATCTGAAGAAAAGTATCAAACGCTTCTTGGTGTCACTGGTTCTGGAAAAACGTTTACAGTAGCCAATGTGATTGAAGAAGTACAGCGCCCTACTTTAGTTTTGGCACATAACAAAACCTTGGCAGCCCAATTATATTCTGAATTCAAACAGTTTTTCCCAGAAAATGCCGTCGAATATTTTGTGTCCTATTATGATTATTACCAGCCTGAAGCCTATATTCCTGTTTCGGGGGTTTATATAGAAAAAGACTTATCCATCAATGAGGAAATAGAAAAGATGCGTTTGAGCACCACCTCTTCCCTGCTCTCTGGTCGTCGCGATGTGATTGTAGTTGCGTCGGTCTCGTGCTTATATGGTATCGGAAATCCTGTGGAGTTTCAAAAAAATGTCATTTCACTTGAAAGGGATCAGGTCATTTCCCGCACAAAATTGCTTCATCGCTTGGTACAAAGTTTATATTCAAGAACGGAGGCCGATTTTAACAATGGGAATTTTAGGATCAAAGGAGATACTGTCGATATTTTTCCAGGTTATGCGGACAACCCATTTCGGATACATTTTTTTGGTGATGAAATTGAAGACATGGAAGCCTTCAATGCACAAACCAATGAAGTTATTGAAAAATACGACCGCCTAAATATATTTCCGGCCAATATGTTTGTAACATCTCCTGAAAGATTACAAGGCGCCATTAGGGGAATTCAGGATGATTTGGTCAAACAAGTTGATTATTTCAAAGATATCGGAAAACATTTGGAAGCTAAACGCCTAAAAGAACGAACAGAGTTTGATTTGGAAATGATTCGGGAATTAGGCTACTGCTCGGGTATTGAAAATTATTCTCGTTATCTCGATGGTCGTTTGCCAGGAACGCGTCCGTTTTGCCTTTTGGATTATTTCCCGGAAGATTTCCTAATGGTCGTAGATGAAAGCCATGTCACGATTTCACAAGTGCACGCCATGTATGGAGGTGATAGGAGCCGAAAGGAAAATTTAGTAGATTACGGGTTCCGTCTACCTGCCGCAATGGACAACCGACCATTAAAGTTTGAAGAATTTGAAGCCTTACAAAATCAAGTTATTTATGTGAGTGCCACTCCCGCGGACTACGAACTTCAAAAAACTGATGGCGTATATGTGGAACAGGTGATACGACCAACAGGATTGTTGGATCCGGTGATAGAAGTGCGCCCGAGTCTCAACCAGATTGATGATTTGATCGAAGAAATACAGACACGTGTTGAAAAAGACGAACGTACGTTGGTAACCACCCTGACCAAGCGCATGGCGGAAGAATTGACAAAATATTTGGCACGCATCCATATTAGGGTTCGTTATATCCATAGTGATGTCGATACATTGGAACGTGTTGAAATTATGCAGGATTTACGTAAAGGCTTGTTTGATGTTCTTGTAGGTGTGAATTTACTTCGTGAAGGATTGGACTTACCAGAAGTGTCATTAGTCGCTATTCTAGATGCGGACAAGGAGGGGTTTTTACGTTCGCCGCGATCGCTGACACAAACTGTAGGCCGTGCAGCTCGTCACCTTAATGGAAAAGCAATTATGTATGCAGACAAAATAACCAATAGCATGCAAAAAACAATCGACGAAACCAATTATCGCCGTGAGAAGCAGATTGCTTATAACACAAAGCACAACATTACGCCAACCGCTTTAAATAAGAATCTGAATAATGCCCTATCAAGGAATTCAGTAAGTACCTATCGTTATGCATTGGATGCCCAAAAGGCAGCTGAACCTGAAAGCGACTATTTAACCAAAGGACAATTGGAAAAGAAAATTCGTGAAAAACGGAAGGATATGGAACATGCAGCCAAAGCATTGGATTTTATTATTGCAGCACAGTTAAGGGATGAAATAAAATCGTATCAAGAAAAGTTGCAAAAACTTTAATTTTTACTTCCGGTAATTACTTTAATTAGAAAACGGATTCAATGAGTGGTATTTGTAATTATTCTAATTATATTGAATCTTAAAAATATCAATCAAGAAATCAGGTGGCACAATTTTATTTGGAAAGCTTTCCATAAGATATAATACCCTATTTATAGATTCGTAACTCAAACCCATACGAAGACCAAAATTATAAAGCTTTATCAACTCCTTTCGAGAACACTCACTATCTAAATTCATTAACAACACCAATCGATGGAATTGCACAATACGTTCACTGTGCGTTTTGAGGTGAATATAGTTCACAGGGTGTTTGAACAAATAATCAAAATCATCTTGGGAAATTTCCAATTGTTGAGCCACTCCCAAAAGAAATTTATATTCGATGGATTTTATATTGGCATCTTTCTGTGCGAATGCAATCATCTCCGAAAGCAAACTCAATTTTTCAACACGGTTAATCATACCTGAAAAAAATGTTTAATTTAACAATATAAAGTTAGTAAGTTTAAAAATGCTATTGTCATTGATAAAATGTAACTTGTCGAAAAATTTTTTGCATTTTATCGGTAATATTTAACTTTCATCATTTCTTAAGGTCTAAATATCATGCAGTTAAGACACTTTTTATGGACTTTTTTTTGTGGTTTCACATTAAATGTATTTACTCAAAGCACTGCTACACAACAAGTTGATACTTTCGTGTTGGAATCGCCCCAACTCAAGATTGAAAAAAAAATATGGGTGTATCTTCCGAAATTGTATCAAAATTCAGAAAAAGCGTATTCTGTCATTTATATGCACGATGCACAAAATCTTTTTGACGCCAAAACGTCCTATGCTGGCGAATGGAAAGTTGATGAATATTTAGACTCGATTTCAAACAATGAAACCATAATTATAGGTATTGAGCATGGCAATGAAAAACGCTTTGATGAATTGACACCATTTCCAAATGAATCATATGGTGGTGGAAACGGTGAAATCTATCTCGATTTTATCATCAATACATTAAAACCTCATATTGATGGGACCTACAGAACCAAAACCGACGCAAAACACACATCAATTATAGGTTCATCACTTGGTGGATTAATATCATTTTACGCTGTGGTAAAATATCCTGAAACTTTTGGGAATGCTGGTGTGTTTTCGCCATCCTTTTGGTTTAGCAATGACATTTATGAATTTACAGAATCCGCTAAAATCCCAGAAACTTCAAAATTTTATTTTTTAGTTGGTTCAGAAGAAGGTGAAACACTGGAAGATGCCGCTTATATGGTTTCAGATCAACAAAAAATGGTAAATTTGCTACTTGAAAAAGGCGTTAAGAAAAATCAAGTCGTCAACCGAATTGTAGAAGGTGGCAAACATAACGAAGCTTTTTGGAGTGCAGAATTTCCTGAGGCATATAAGTGGCTATTAAATTAGTAGGCAGTCCTCAGTTGACAGTCTTCAGTTGACAGTCTTCAGTAAACAATTTAACGACTAAACAAAGAACAACTTAACAACAAACAACAATGACCAATAACGACATTTTTAAAAAACTACGGGTTGCATTAAAACTGCGTGATGACGACATCGTAAAAATACTGGAATTGGTAGATTTTAGGATTACCAAAAGTGAACTTGGGGCTTTATTCAGAAATGAAGACCATCCAAAATACATGGAATGTGGTGATCAGATTCTGCGAAATTTCCTCAACGGATTAGTCATACATTTGCGTGGTCCGATGCCAAAAAAGCAAAAAGATTGACCCTTTTTTATGAATTTCCTAAAAGTTGTTGAAACACTTTTGTTACTCAAAACAAAAGACTAGTTTGCATGCTAATTTGATGAATAGAATTCATTTGGCATGTTTGAAAGCACCTCCACCATAAAACAAATTCAAATCTCCGATACGGCAATCGCTGCCTTGAATCTTAAGTACAAACCACTTTCTGCCACACAACGCATCAAGGAATTATACAACGATTTTCATGTGAATGAAGTGATGCTCACAAGTTCGTTTGCTGCAACCTCTGCTTTTTTTCTCAAGTTATTTTCTGAAGCCAACAAAGATCAAAAAGTATTTTTCATAGACACAGGTTATCATTTTGAAGATACTTTAGGTTATAAAAAGAAACTCACCGAATTGTATGGTTTAAATGTTAAATCCATTAGAGCCTTAAAAGAAGAACATGAATTCACAAACCAGGATGAAACTTGGCGAAAGAATCCGGATTTTTGTTGTTCCATTAATAAGGTAAAACCTTTGGATACGATCAAAAAGAAATATAAGGTCTGGGCTTCAGGATTGATGGAATGGCAAAGCGATCACAGGGCGACTCTAAATGTGTTTGAATTGCGTGGTGAAATCCTAAAATTTTATCCGTTGTTGGATATCACAAAAGAACAGCGAGACCAATATATTGAAGAGCATCAATTACCTTTTCATCCATTGGTTGCTAAAGGTTACAATTCCATAGGTTGCTCTCATTGCACTGTCCCAGGTGAAGACCGCAGCGGTCGCTGGAACAACAATCCGAAGACGGAGTGTGGGTTGCATTTATAAGATTGAAGTGGC
>JBGSXJ010000229.1:0-2519 GCA_041751535.1 Aquaticitalea sp. | reverse complement strand
GATTAATTTATACCCAAAACCGCGCACGTTGATAATTTGAAGACTATCATCCTGGCTCAATTTTTTTCGGAGTTTAGTGATAAACACATCCATACTGCGTGCATTGAAAAAGTCGTCATTGCCCCATAGTTTGTTTAATATGAGGCTTCTATCCAAAACTTGGTTCTTGTTTTTTATGAGATGAAATAGCAAATGGGCTTCTCTATGGGTAAGTTGAATTTGTTCATAATCCTTAAATTGAAGCATTTGCTTTGGGAAATCAAAAGTGTAATCTCCCAAAGTGAGAATTTCGGAGCTTTTTTGAAGGGTAAGCCTGTTCAATAAATTGTTTATTCTTACAATTAACTCTTCCATGCTAAAAGGCTTTTTAAGGTAATCATTCCCTCCAATGGTAAAACCTTCCACCACATCTTGACTCTGCGATTTTGCGGTTAGAAATATAATTGGAATATCCTGATCGGTTGCCCTGATTTCTTTTGCGAGTGTAAACCCATCTTTTTGAGGCATCATTACATCAAGCACCAATAATTCTGGATGTTCGGTCGTATATACCTCGAATGCTTTTTTACCATTTTCACACAACAAGACCCTAAAGTTTCTGGATTCCAAACTTTCTTTGATGATCATGCCAAGGGCTGGTTCATCTTCGGCTAAAAGTATGGTCGTTATCTTATTCACTGGGAAGCTTTATTTGAAAGGTTGTGCCATTGTCGTCCAGCAATAAACGAATATTGCCTCCATGTTTTTCAATAATTTTTTTACTGTAATACAAACCAATACCAAAACCTTTCACATCGTGTGTGTTGCCTTTTGGGACGCGGTAAAATTTTTCAAAAATCCTGTCTTTATGGTCTTTTGTGAGGGTTTTTCCGTTATCAGAAATTAAAATTTCAAACCCTTCTAACGTATTGAGTAATTTAATTTCAATGCAATTGCCTCCATATTTAACTGCATTATCCAACACATTGTTAATGGCATTTTCAAAGTGAAAACCATCAACATTTGCAAAAATAGGTTGGGTACTGTCTTTGAAAAGCAGTGTTTTGGATTGTGTTTGCATCTGATGCTTTTCTACCAAAATCTGAAGCATTTCAGAAATAGAATGACTTTCTTTGTTTAAGTTGAGACTTTCGCTATCGAGCGTGGCGGTTTCCAAAAGTTTTTCAACCATTATATTGAGTTTGTCCAATTGGGTTCTCGACATATCGATATAGCTTTTGGTTTTTTCTCGGTCATTGATGACATTAAAATCCTTGATACTTTCCAACGCAACGCTAATAGTAGCAATGGGTGTTTTAAATTCGTGCGTGACGTTGCTGATGAGGTCGTTTTTAACTTCGGCCAATTGCTTCTGGTTTTTTATGATTTTAAGCAAATAAAACAAACTACTTATAATGGCCAAAACAAGCACTATCGAAATGATAATGCCTGTCATACTTCGTTTTAATATGAGCAATGTTTCGTCTGCATAGGCGATGGATAATGAACTGTTTTTAGGAAGAAACGAAGATTTTGAACTGGCGTTTAAGGTTGTATTTTGTGTTCTCGATATACTATCAGAAGTCATGGTATCCTCTGATTTAAAAAGCAAATCATAAGATACATTTATGTTTTTACGAGCCAATTCTTGTTGAATGAGCGAATCTATTTCCGGTAATGGCAAAGAATCGCGTGTAATGGACACCACAATTTTTGAAGTAAGAATATTGATGTTTTCATTGTTGATCGAATCATATTTTGACAGTTTAAAAGATTTTCCCTTATCAGTCATTGTGGAAAAAACTTCTTGATTCATTTCACTTTTCGATTTCATCAATGAATCGGCCGACAAGCCCCTGAACACTCTAACACCTTTTATGGTGTGTAATTTTAAAGTATCTAAACCTACGTTTTTGTTAAATGAAATATCAATTTGTTTAAGGATACTATCAAATGAACCGTCTTGCAATTGATTGTTATCAAAGGTAAATCCAAGGGTGGATTTTTTTGCCAAATTGGTATAATACGCATCAACTGCATTATCCAAACTCAACTGCATCTCATTGATAAATTGCTGCTTATTGTTTAGATAGTTCTGATAATTCCAATAGGTCTGTATCCCAATCGTACTCATGATTACGGCAATGATAAGATATAAAATCCAGCTATACGTTCTATCGTTCATACTTCAAAAGTAATTTTTAAAATGATACAAAAAGAATCGGTTAACACTCGTTAACACTCGTTAACTGAAAAAGTAAATTTTCATTTGGAACTTTGCTTCATCATTAATCAAAAATCGAACAGATAGTATGACAACAATTAGCAAACTAGTAACAGCCGCACTTATTTTGATGTTTGCGGTTGCACAAGCACAAGAATTCCACGGTGTGGCCACTTATAAATCCCATCGCAAAATGGATTTTAAAATGAATAGTGAAGGGTCAAATCCTGAAATTGACAAACAAATTCAGGAACAACTTAAACAACAATCTCAAAAGGAATACACTTTGAACTTCAATCAAGAAGCTTCAACTTAC
>JBGSXJ010000228.1:0-1794 GCA_041751535.1 Aquaticitalea sp. | reverse complement strand
CCCAAAGAAGCAGCTAGATTAACGGAAGTCGTTGTTTTACCTACGCCACCTTTTTGATTGGCAATTGCAATGATTTTACCCATTAAATAGTTTGGTTTTTAAGTGCGTAAAAATACGATTATTTGTGAGTTTAAAAAATGTAACTTGTTAACATGTGTTTATAGTTGGTGCACCCAATTTGCCGCTTGAGCTTATGGATTTGGGAAAAAAGAAGCAATTTCCTTTTGAACACAGCTTCTTATATGGAACTGGAATTGTTCCTATTGTTTTTTTCGATTTTGTATCCAGATTGATGGGTTTGAAGCTAGGTTTTCATATCTGAATTTCAACATGATGGATCACACTTCTTAAAGAGAATATCTATTTTTTAATCACAAAATGCTTTTTGCCAGGGGGTTGTGGAGTTGTAGTTAATGGTTGTTGTATCCTTAAAGGTTGTGCCATCCGCATTCAAATCCCCAAAACCTTCAACTATCTGATCTTTTTCAATTTTAAAAGCCAGATCCCTTGTACTCTGAACTCCTTCAGACATAAACGTATATGTTCCAAATAGTTTATCACCATTTACAGCACCTTCAAAAGTACCGACATTTTTATCTTTTTCAGCGTAGGCATAGCTTAAATTTCCTTTCACGTTTTTGTCGTTCATTTCGGTAATTTCAAATTTTACCAAATCGCCATTTCCGCTGTAGATATAACATCCTTTTTCCAATGAAGTCAGATTGCTTTCTGCCATTTTAGATTCTTGTTCAGTTTCTTTAAGTAGTTGCGTTTCTTTATTTTTTTCATTGTTTTTGCATCCAACCATTGCAATAAAGACACAGACCATACATATTAATTGTTTCATAAGTTCTTTTTTTGAAGGGTTAATTATTGTTTTTTGAATCGCATCACCGAGATCTCATCTATCTTTAAATTGAGCTTTCCATCCGTGTCAATTGCATATCGGTTGACTTTTTTCATTATGTTCAAAAATTGTTGTTCACCCTCGCCACAATACATCATAGTCGTAGGTCCTGGATCTCCGAATGACATGGTGAGGCCTTCTTTTTCAAAACTAGCGGAATAGCCGTTACAACCTGCATTTCCACTTACAATTTTACTGCTTTCGTCAAAGGAAATAACGGGTTTTTTATCAGGAAACAAACCATCAAACGCAATGCGGGTACCAGATATATACTCAAGTTCCCAAGTATTGTCATAAAGTGCTTGACTTCCTATGGTTGGTGGAATGTTTTCTATGTGCTTAATGCCCGAGCATGAAGTGAAGACAACTATTAAAAACATTGAAATTACAAAAGATTGATATGTCATGGGATATTGAGATTTAAATGAAACTATAACATTGGTTTTTATTTGATTTGATTAATGAGAACGTTGCAATATATAAACCACTCACTTTTTATAAAAATAAGAAAAAGTAACCTAATTGCAATACCTACTTGATGATAAGTAACAGCCATAACTGCTACCAAAAACAATACGTTGATTGTGAATCGATCAATTACTAATTTGATTAGCATTTGAATTTATAAAAAAAGCAGCCTTTGAATGAAAGACTGCTTCTGTATATTAAAAAAACTATTGGATTATTCTTTTTCTGGCATTTGGATACCAACGATATAACCTCCAGTCAGATACTTTTTAGCAACCTCATGGAGTTCTTCTTTGGTCATGCTACTTACTGTTTTCTCAAATTCAAATACTTTAGTCGCATCCATATCTTGATAATCTGCATTTTTTAAAGTGCTCAACCAAAAACGGTTTTCTTTCATATCCTCCTTATGATCTAAA
>JBGSXJ010000227.1:0-3659 GCA_041751535.1 Aquaticitalea sp. | reverse complement strand
GTAGAAACTTTTAAAGTCACCCATTTATCCTCTTCAGGAAGATAGAAACGTTTTTTGATTAAATTGACATCAAATTTACGCTTCGTTTTATTCATTGCGTGCGAAACATTGTTTCCAACCATCGCCTTTTTTCCAGTAAGTTCACAAACTCTTGACATTCTTCTTAACTTTAAATATGTTATTCAAAAACAGGCTGCAAATTTAGTAAAACTTTACAATATCAACAAACTAATGTGATTACTTTTTTAAAATTTCTTTTTGAAGCATTTCAAAGGCCTTGTTCACTGCTTTTTGGATGACTTTTGTACGATGATTCCCAAGGTTAAACCCTTCGGAATAGACCGCTGTTCTTGTTGCGATCGCAATAAAAACTGTACCAACTTCGGCGTCCGCATCGCCTTTGGTCGGGCCAGCATTGCCTGTTGTAGCGATGGCATAATCGGTATCAAACAGATGCAAAGCAGATCTCGCCATGGCCTCTGCAACCTCTTTGCTCACTACCGAAAAATTTTCAATAAGGCCCTTATCAATCTTCAACACATTGATTTTGGCATCGGTTGCATAACTCACAACGCTTCCTTTAAAATAGCGTGATGCACCAGCAATGGACGTAAATGATTCCGCGATTTTTCCCCCTGTACAACTTTCAGCTGTGGCAATTGTCTTTTTTAGTTTTACCAGTTGGTGACCAATAATCGCCTCCAATGATTCATCTTCTTCAAAACCGACAAAAATATCTTCAATTTGAGGTAATAATATCTCAATTTGCTTTTGCATTTCGGTTTCCACCAAAGATCTATCCATAGATTTGGCCGACAAACGCAAGCGAACCCTTCCTAAACTAGGTAAATAAGCGAGCTTTACAAAAGAAGGCAGATGATCTTCCCAAGTCTCAATTCTTGCGGCAAGATTACTTTCACCCATGCCATAGGTTAGTAAGGTTCTATGTAAGATAAACGGAAATTTATAGTCTGCTCGCAATTTTGGAATGACCTCATCATCAATCAACGCCTTCATTTCAAAAGGCACTCCCGGGAGTGATATAAAAATCTTTCCGTTTTTCTCGAGCCACATTCCTGGGGCACTCCCAAATTTATTCATTAATACAGTCGCTCTAGAGGGCACCAAAGCTTGATCGAGATTGACTTGTGATGGAATTTGATGGATGTAATTTTTCCAGAGAGACTGTATATTTTCGGTTACGTCGTTGTTCCTAACCAAGGTATCCCCAAAATACTCGGCCAATGTTTTTTTTGTGATATCGTCCTTGGTTGGACCTAATCCACCGGTAATAATAATAATGTCAGCATTGTCTTCAGCTTCTTTAAACGATTTTAGTATATGGTCCTTATCGTCCTGTACAGAAGTGATTTGATACACCGAAACACCTATTTTATTGAGCTGTTTCGCAATAAATGCCGAGTTGGTATCAATGACTTGACCTATGAGAATTTCATCGCCAATGGTAATGATTTCTGCCTGCATTATAACTTAAAGTCCTTTTTGATTTCTTCGGTTGCTTTTTCAACTGCTACCAACACTTTATTAAGTTCACTGGACACATCCTGGTTGCCTTTTTCAAATTTGCCCCAATCTTGAACTTCTACCAAGTCGCTTAAAATACCAAGTTCGAATAAATCGACCGTTGGTTTCATTTTGTGCGCAGCTTGGTAGGTGGTATAATAATCTTTTTCTGCGACTGCCTTTTTTAGTCTAGCGGCATCTTCTGGTACTTCCTCAAGAAAAGCTGCAGCCAAGGCGTTAACAAATTCTTCATCGCCATCGGCAAGCTCGCGCACTCTAAACAATTTATAATGTTTTTCCATTTATTTTATTGTTAGTTTAAACACCTCCTGGTTTTCGATATAGCCGATGAGTTCATCATTGGTTTCTACCTTGGCAACTCCAGAAGGTGTTCCCGTAAAGATAATATCTCCAATCTTTAAAGTAAAATATTTTGAGATATATTCGATAAGTTCATCGATTTTCCAAAGCATTTGCTGTGTATTCCCCTGTTGCACAATGACTTCATTCTATTTTAGGGAAAAACTAATGTCATTTAAGTTTGTGAAATTCGATTTTGGCAACCATTTGCCCACTACGGCGGCACCATCAAATGCTTTCGCTTTTTCCCATGGCAACCCTTTGGCTTTTAAATCGTTTTGTAAATCGCGTGCCGTAAAATCGATTCCGAGGCCTATTTCGTCATAATAGCTATGAGCGAATTTTTTATCGATATATTTTCCAACTTTATTGATTCTGACCAAAATTTCGACTTCATGATGCACATCGTTAGAAAAATCGGGAATAAAAAAGGGTTGTTTTTTCAATAGAATTGCCGTGTCAGGTTTTAAGAATACGACGGGTTCTGTTGGCCGATCGTTTGCGAGTTCTTTTATGTGATCTGTGTAATTGCGACCGATGCAGATGAGTTTCATTTTTTAGATATTAGATTTTAGACCGCTTTGCTATTAGACATCAGACTTTTTAGTTGGATAAAGTTAGGGAAATTGCTGGGATCAACCGATCTTCACTTTTATATCTATTTGCTACTTTAAATTTCCATACACCAGACACAAACATTGCTACTTTAAATTTTTCTTCATTATCACAAAAAGCTGAAAAAATCGGGTTGTGCCTTATTCGCTTTTCTTTTTTTTTGCATTTTGAATCTAAACAAAATGTGACTTCTTGAGCATTATAAGGAATATATAGCCATTCTAAAGCTACATAAAATCCGTGTCTTGGAAAAATCAAATTAAAATTTGAGATATCTATATCTACATCTCTTTGATTCTTCTTTAATTCAACAACGACACTTTCTTTTAATAAATCTTCATGAGGAAGTCCATTCTCATCTACTGAAAATATACGTAATCGAAAATTAGATTTTCTGTTTTTAAAATTTCCAAAATAAAATTTTACACTTTTTAGAAAATCTGTGTTTTTATAAGTTTCATCATAAGGAAAATAAAGCGCAAGTATCCAAGGATATCTAAAATCAGTTCCATATCCTGCACATAAATCTCCCTCATCAATCGGATTTACCACCAAAAACCTCTCTTCAAACTTTTTTGATATGACAACCTCGTCGAGCTGTTCAAATTTAGCTTTTAAAAAAATCTTATCCAGTTTAATGAGATTTACAACCGAAATGATGGAATCTAGGTATCCTAAAGATGATAAGTGCACTTGCTTATTCAAATCTTTATCTTCTATTTCTAATTCAAACCTTCCGTTTTCATCACTTGACGTTCCTATGGAGGATTCTAGAATAGATATGTTTACATACGAAATTGGCTGATTTGTGTCTATATCATGCACATATCCCTTGGCCAGATGAGATTGAGCAAAACCTCCAAAACCAAACAATACCAACAGAATCGTAAATCGCATTTGATTAAAATTGTAGAGAATTATATCACATTCCTGATTTCGCAGGAATTTAGTCTAACTTATTATTGAATGCTTTTAACTTTATGGCTGTCAGCACTTTTTTGGTATATAAGGGAAAATCAGCATTTAACAACCAACCAAAATAACCTGGCTCATCATTAAGGACATCCTCTACGCGTTTGTTTTTATGCTTTCCAAAAGCAAAACATTCTTCCCCGTTTTTGTTGTAGGAAATGAAACCTGCAAAATCGGCATATTGTTTT
>JBGSXJ010000226.1:0-6118 GCA_041751535.1 Aquaticitalea sp. | reverse complement strand
CAACCAATCAAATTGCCAATCTTCAAATTCGTGGTAGTGCCTGTCCAACATATCAGTTTTACTTCTGTATGCTGAAGAAAACCATAATTTAAGAGGTACGCTGGCTACCAATTTATCAGCTTTAATGGATTGCAACACCGTTAATGGAGATAGCAAATGCTCGAAGATTTCAAATGCGGTTACCACATCGGCATCGGCGTTTTGGATGGTTGAGGTATCGAAGTCTAAATCTTCGCCTTTGGTATTTGTGACTTTAAAACCTTCGTCTTCCATAATTTTGACAAAAGGATTTGTAACTCCTAAATCTAAAATAGCTGAATCACGTTCAACATGTTGTGTTAAAAATTCGATGGTTTTTTTATAGCGTTTTTTCGGAAACGTATGTTGGTACATCCTTAATACTTATAAACTATGGTATTGATGTGCATGCCTCCGCCAACACTTGCAAACATTATGATGTCGCCTTTGTGAAGTTCTTGGTTTTTAATTTTATGATTTCTTACCAGATCAAACAGTGTAGGAATGGTCGCCACCGAACTATTGCCCAATTCTTGGATGGTCATCGGCATGATGCCTTCAGGAATCTCTGTGTTATAGAGTTTATAAAAACGCTTTAGAATGGCTTCGTCCATTTTTTCATTGGCTTGATGGATGAAAATCTTCTTTACTTCCTTAATGTCGATATTCGCTTTTTCCAAACAAGTTTTCATTGCCAATGGCACGTGGTTCAATGCAAACTCATAAATCTTGCGTCCATCCATTTTTAGGTATCGTGTGTCTGGGCATAAATCTTTATTGTTAGAATTTCCAAAGAAAAGATAATACGCTTCATCATAGGTAAAACTAGCTGTTTCATGGGCCAAAATTCCGCCTTCTTCATCTGTTTCTTCAATAATTGTAGCGCCAGCTCCATCGCTGTAAATCATGGAATCCCTATCGTGTTTATCTACAACTCTCGACAAGGTTTCTGAACCAATCACCAAGCATTTTTTTGCAATCCCAGCCTTAATGAATGCATTTGCCTGAATGACACCTTCAATCCATCCCGGACATCCAAATAAAATATCGTAAGCAACACATTTTGGGTTTTTAATGCGCAAACTATGCTTTACACGGGAGGCCAAACATGGCAACACATCCGACTGAATGGTGTTGTGTTTGACATCACCGAAGTTGTGCGCCATAATAATGTAATCTAAAGTTTCAGGATCGATGTTTGCATCGGCGATTGCTTTTTCGGCGGCAAAAAATGCCAAATCGGAAGATGTCAAATGATCAAAAGCATATCGACGTTCGTCAATACCAGTAATGGCCTTGAATTTTTCGATAATCACTTCATTGGGATGGGTCAGGACCGTCCCATCTGTATTTAAGAACTGATGTTTATGAAAATTCTCGTTTTTCTCTATGCTACTTGGAATGTAGCATCCTGTTCCTGTGATTTTAATAGACATTGTATAGTTCGTTGTAGTTCAATTTACGAATGTAATTAATTATCGTTTTGGTTGTCTTAATTTTGCAAAAATTTTGATCAATATTACAAAAATGTTAAGGATTGACTCATAATGCTGTCAAATTTTCACTCGATAATGTAAACATCAAAAAAAGTTCAAAACTTATACTTCCATATACTCTTCAATAGGCGCACAGGTGCAAATCAGGTTTCTGTCGCCATAGGCGTCATCCACACGTCTTACCGATGGCCAAAATTTATTGTCTTGCACGTACTCCAACGGATAAGCAGCAGATTCCCTAGTATATGGAAAATCCCAAGTATCAGAAGTCAGCATCGCCAAGGTATGTGGTGCATTCTTAAGCACATTGTTGGTGTCATCCTTTGAGGTTCTGTCAATTTCTTTTTTGATGGAAATCATGGCATCACAAAAACGGTCCATTTCTTCTTTGCTTTCACTTTCTGTTGGCTCTATCATTAAAGTGCCAGCAACGGGAAAGGATACTGTTGGCGCATGAAACCCATAATCCATCAAACGCTTGGCAATGTCGGTTACTTCAATGCCATTTTCTTTAAATGGCCTACAATCCACAATCATTTCGTGGGCTGCACGTCCGCGCTCACCCGAATACAAGGTGTCAAACTGACCTTGCAAACGTTGCTTGATATAATTTGCATTTAATATGGCAACTTTGGTCGCTTGGGTAAGGCCTTCAGCACCCAACATTTTGATATAACCATAGGAAATTAAACATGCCAATGCCGAACCAAAAGGGGCTGCAGATATAGCAGTTATCGCTTTGTCTCCACCAGTTTTTATCACGGGATTTCCAGGTAAAAAGGGCGCTAATTGTTTGGCAACGCAAATTGGTCCAACGCCTGGTCCACCACCACCATGAGGAATGGCAAAAGTTTTATGTAAATTTAGGTGGCATACATCTGCTCCAATATTTCCTGGATTTGTAAGCCCGACCTGTGCATTCATATTGGCACCATCCATATATACTTGACCGCCATTATCGTGAATGATCTGAGTTATTTCCTTGATTGCAGATTCGTAAACACCATGAGTGGAAGGGTAGGTGACCATCAAGCATGATAGATTATCTTTATGTTGAAGTGCCTTTTCACGCAAATCATCCACATCGATATTGCCTTCATCCGTCGATTTAGTTACCACTACTTTCATACCAGCCATTACCGCACTTGCAGGATTTGTTCCATGTGCGGACGAAGGTATCAGGCACACATTTCTGTGATGATCGTCTCGTGATTCATGATATGCTTTGATCACCATTAATCCCGCGTATTCCCCTTGAGCTCCCGAGTTTGGTTGTAATGAGGTAGCGGCAAATCCGGTGATTTCTGTTAATTGCTCTTCCAGTTTTTTAAGCACAATTTGGTAGCCTTCGGCTTGCTCAATGGGGCAAAATGGATGCATCGTACCCCAGTTTGGCCAACTTAAAGGAAGCATTTCCGCAGCGGCATTTAATTTCATGGTACAAGATCCAAGAGCAATCATGGAATGGTTCAAGGACAAATCTTTGCGCTCCAACATTTTGATGTAGCGCATCAATTCGGTTTCAGAATGGTGTTTGTTAAACACATCCAATGTCAAAAATTCGGATTGACGTTCTACAGAACTTGAAATATGATTGGCATCTTCAATGGATGTTAATTTGATGGTGTCCAATTCTCGGTTTTCAGCAAAAATGGCTATGATTTCATTGGCGTCAGCCAAAGATGTCGTTTGATTGATGGAAATCGTAACCGTATCAGCATTCGGATAGTAGAAATTGACTTCGTGGCGTTCTGCAATCTTTTTAATATTGGTTGCATTGGCTTCAACTTTTATCGTATCAAAAAACGAGGAATTTTTTTGCTTATATCCCAATTCGGTCAATGCATTTGCAACACCTGCAGCTGTATTATGAACTTTGTCTGCTATAAATCGTAAGCCTTTTGGACCGTGATAAACAGCATACATACTCGCCATTACTGCTAATAAAACTTGAGCGGTACAAATATTTGAAGTTGCTTTATCGCGTTTAATGTGTTGTTCTCTGGTTTGCAAAGCCATTCGTAAGGCTCTATTGCCGTTCATATCTTTGGTGACACCAATAATACGTCCGGGCAAATCGCGTTTGTAGGCTTCCTTGGTTGCAAAATAGGCCGCATGAGGTCCGCCATAACCCATTGGGATTCCAAAACGCTGTGTGGTTCCCACGACGACATCGGCACCAAATTTTCCTGGAGCTTCCAATTTTATCAAACTCAAAATATCTGCGGCGACCGCAACTTTAATTTGAGCAGCATTGGCATTTTCTATAAACGATTTGATATCACTTACTTGACCATCTTTTCCGGGATACTGCAAAATAGCTCCAAAAAATTCGGATGAAAAACTAAATTCTTCTTCCTTGCCGACGATCAATTCCACACCGATTGGGGTTGCCCTTGTCTGGAGCAATGATAAGGTTTGAGGCAAAATAGCTTCGGAAACAAAAAACTTTTGAACGTTATTCTTCTTTTGATCACGTTCCCTTACTGCGAATAGCAAACTCATCGCTTCAGCAGCAGCAGTACTTTCATCCAAAAGGGATGCGTTTGCGATTTCCATTCCTGTTAGATCGGTCACCATGGTTTGAAAATTCAATAAGGCTTCCAATCGACCTTGCGCAATTTCTGCTTGGTAAGGGGTGTATGCCGTGTACCAACCTGGGTTTTCCAAAACATTACGTTGAATAACCGCAGGAACAATGGTGGGATTATAGCCTAGACCGATGTATGACTTAAACACTTTGTTCTTTTTTGAAAGCTCAAGAATATGGTTCAAATACTCATATTCGGTCATTGGTTCATCGAGATTCAAACCGTTTTTTAATCGAATATTATCTGGAATGGTTTCGGAGATAAGTTGGTCGAGACTGTCGGCACCAATGGTTTTTAACATTAAGTTTTGGTCTTGTTCGTCAGGACCAATATGTCTAAGTGCAAATGCGTTTGTATTCATTAAAGTAAAGTTGTGTTTTGAAGCGCAAAATTACACAATTAATGAACATTTTTAGTTAATGAAAACTAAAGTTTTTAACCGTTGAAGCGTCTTATTAACACAATGCTTATTTTTGTTTTATGAGGATCGCAAAAGCCGTTTTTGATTTTTATATTAATAGCAGTATTCATGTTGCCCTTGCAGCAGTCTCAATGGCTTGTGTCACTCTTTTGGATTTCGGAATTCCCTATGATTGGAGCCTTCTTTTCTTTATTTTTTTTGCCTCTATCACGGGTTATAATTTTGTAAAGTATTTTGGGTTGGCCAAATTTCATCATCGACGATTGGCAGGTTGGCTTCAATTCATCCAAGTATTTTCAATAATGTGTTTTGCAATGATGTGCATTTTTGGAGCACAACTGGAGAGAAGCACCTTACTTTTCGTTGCGGTTTTTGCCGGAATCACATTTTTGTATTCAGTTCCATTGTTGCCCAAATCGATGTTGATGGACACGAACAAAAATTTGCGAAGTATTAGCGGATTGAAAATTTATGTAATTGCTTTGGTTTGGGCTGGCGTAACGGTTCTATTGCCGCTGCTTAATAATAATTATAGCATAGACACAGAAGTTTGGTTGACAACCTTTCAGAGGTTTTTAATTGTGATTGTATTGATATTGCCTTTTGAAATACGCGATTTGCAGTATGATAGTTTGAGGTTGTCTACTATTCCTCAACAAATAGGTGTAAATAACACCAAGGCTTTAGGGGCTGTATTGGGAATATTGTTTTTGTTTCTTGAATTTTTAAGAGAAGATTCGGATCTCAAACGACTCATCATCTCGTTAACGATACTTATAATTGCAGTGGTATTTTTAGTGGCTGCTAAAAGAGATCAAAACATGTATTACAGCTCATTTTGGGTGGAAAGCATTCCGATGCTGTGGCTGCTATTGCATATTGTTTTTTAATTGCTGATTGAATTTTTCCAACAATTGTTGACGTTCATCTTGATTCAAACTTTGCACATGGGCCGAGTTTATGACATTGGTTAATTTTTTGTTTCTCCTTACATGTGCCTGCGTGAATCGACACCAAAGGTATCGAAGATTTAATTGTATTTTTTCAATAAAAGTAGCTTCACCATACTGCGCTTTATCGCAAATGTGAAATGCCTCTTCACAAGATATAAATAAAAGTTTTCTCATTGTTGTTTCCCTTGTTATGAAAGGACTATTTTGATGCTAATTAAAACCAGTTTTTTTCCATGCACTCTGCCATCTGTATTCTGGCACGATGTATAATAACCCAAAGGTTAGACGCAGTTATGTTCAATTCATTACAGATTGTTTCGGTTTCATGACCCATTATGGTTTTCATTTTAAAAACGGTTGCCTGTTTTTCGGACAATTTACTCATGCATTCATAAATGGCATCGCCAAGCTCTGAATTTTCGAGAGTTTCTTCTGCATTCAGATAGCCTTCATCTGGCACTCGTTCTTCTAGCCAATCGCCATCCTGATCGTCATGTGTGTAGGTCATTCGCACTTCAGCTTTGCCTTTATTTGAATTGATTCGACGATAATAATCGATTATTTTTCGTTTTAAAATCGAAATCAACCAGGTGCGTTCACTGGCTTCACCTTTAAAATTCTTCATGGATTTAAGCCCAG
>JBGSXJ010000225.1:0-2274 GCA_041751535.1 Aquaticitalea sp. | reverse complement strand
ACACCATTTTCACTTTGAAATTCTACCTCTATATCATCCCGAACATAATTAGCCACCAAAGTTGGAATGCCAATTCCTAGATTGACGTAATAGCCGTCTTTCACTTCTTTAGCAATGCGTTTTGCGATTCCTGTTTTATCTAACATTTTTTTGATTTATAAGTTTTTAAGTACTTAAAGTGCCTTAAGTTTAGGTCGACTTGAAATACAATATTTAAAAAAATTTGGTTGTTTGAATAACCAATTGAAGCCTGCTGCAAATACTATTATATAAGCTTACTTAAACCTTTTTCCGTACGGTGCGTTGTTCGATTCTCTTTTCGTAAACTTCGCCCTGAAATATACGCTGTACAAAAATACCTGGAATATGAATTTGATTTGGATCTAAACTTCCAACAGGGACTAACTCTTCAACTTCTGCAACCGTAATTTTTGCAGCTCCGCACATGGCAGGGTTGAAGTTCCTTGCCGTTCCTTTAAAAACCAAATTGCCTGCCGCATCACCTTTCCATGCTTTAACGAATGCAAAATCGGCATCAAAGGCTTTTTCCAAAACATACATTTTGCCGTTAAATTCCCTTACTTCCTTCCCTTCTGCCACTTCGGTTCCATAACCTGCAGGTGTAAAAAAGGCAGGAAAACCGGACTGTGCAGCTCTACAACGTTCTGCCAGCGTGCCTTGAGGCACCAACTCGACATCGAGTTCGCCACTTAACATTTGACGTTCAAATTCATCATTTTCGCCAACGTATGACGATATCATTTTTTTGATTTGGCGTTTGTGCAATAGTAACCCAAGCCCGAAGTCGTCCACTCCTGCATTGTTTGAGATACAAGTTAAGCCCTTAACGTTCATTTTTACCAATGCGTTTATGGCATTTTCAGGGATGCCACAAAGCCCAAAACCACCCAACATAAAAGTCATATTGTCTTTAACACCTTTCATTGCTTCGTTGATATTGGCTACTTTTTTATTGATCATTATATCTTTCTTTTTAAAACTGAAAAATACAAAATAAAAAAACCAATCTAAAACATTGGATGTATTTTAGATTGGCTTTTATACTATGATTGAATTTTCTTAAAAATCCAATTCTTCAATAAACCCTTCGGTATCGGATGAATTTTCAGCACGCCAAGTACTGCAATTTACATTAATGGACAAATTCGCTGGACGCTCAAATTCCCCAGTCGACACATCCAAGCTTTTATCGGCATAACAACTTTTCATATACATACCCCAAATTGGCAGTGCCATGGAGGCGCCCTGGCCATAAATAATGGATTTAAAATGTGCTGCTCTATCTTCAGCGCCGACCCAAACGCCTGTTACAAGATTGGGTACCATTCCCATAAACCAACCATCACTTTGGTTTTGTGTAGTCCCGGTTTTTCCTGCAATTGGATTTGTAAAGCCATATGGATATCCTGTGATGATTTCTTTGTACACACCTGAAGGTGGCCCTGTGCGTCTCAATCGAGTTCCAGAGCCACCTTCTGTCACTCCTTCCATAAGATTTGTAGTGACGTAGGCAACTTCTTCGCTCAACACATCCTTGCTTTCAGGAGCAAATTGATACAAAATGGTGCCGTTTTTATCTTCAATACGTGTTACCATTACTGGTTTATTATAAACGCCTTTATTGGCAAATGTCGCATAGGCTGCTACCATTTCATAGACGCTCAAATCTGGTGTTCCCAAGGCAATGGCTGGCACTGGTGGAATATCTGATTCAATTCCTAAATTCCTCGCCATATCAACGACGGGTTCTGGACCTATTTTGTCCATTAAACGCGCCGTTATAGTATTGATGGAATTTGCCAAAGCGCTCTTAAGGGTTCTAAAACCACCATATTTTCCATCAGAATTTTTGGCGGTCCAAGGCAAAGGGTTTCCAAATTTTAATGCTTCTATTGTTATAGGTGTGTTCGGGAACGTATCACAAGGTGATAAATGTAATTGATCAATTGCAGCGGCATACACAAAGGGTTTAAATGTAGAACCTACTTGTCGTTTTCCTTGTTTGACGTGGTCATACTGAAAATGTTTCATATTGATACCGCCAACCCACGCCTTCACATGACCTGTTTGTGGCTCCATGGACATGACACCAGTATGCAAAAAAGTCTTATAATACCGCATGGAATCCATGGGTTTCATAATGGTATCAATTTCTCCTTTCCAAGAAAAAATACTCATGGGCGTTGGCTCATCAAAAGAGGCGATGATTTCCTTTTCAGATTTTCCATCTCGTCTCATCACACGCCAGCGTTC
>JBGSXJ010000224.1:0-4839 GCA_041751535.1 Aquaticitalea sp. | reverse complement strand
CGCAGTACAGGCTTAAAATATCTCGATTCGTTTTTTGATAAACGCTATGAGAATTATATGTTCCACATTTCAAAACCCGATTTGTCGCGAAAAGGCTGTAGTAGGATTTCGCCATACATTGCATGGGGAAATTTATCGATTCGAGAAGTCTATCACAGGGCCTATCACCTAAAAAAAGTGTCGCCACACAAAAAAGCCCTGGAAGCATTCATGTCGCGATTGCGGTGGCAAGCCCATTTTGTTCAGAAGTTTGAGATGGAGCATACCATGGAAGAAGCCAGTATCAATAAAGGCTTTCACAAATTGAAAAAAGATATTTCAGAAGAGTATCAACTAGCTTGGAAAACAGGCCAAACCGGATTTCCATTGATTGATGCGTGCATGCGCTGTCTTAACGAAACGGGCTATTTGAATTTCAGAATGCGTGCGCTTGTGGTGTCCTTCTTTACTCATAATTTATGGCAACCTTGGCAAGAAGCCACAACCCATCTGTCGCAAATGTTTTTGGATTTTGAACCTGGAATCCATTTTCCACAATTGCAAATGCAAGCTGGAGAAACGGGAACGAATGTCCTTCGTATTTACAATCCTATTAAAAACAGCTACGATCACGATCCGGAAGGAACTTTCATAAAAAAATGGGTTCCAGAATTACAGAATTTAGACATCCGATATGTTCATGAACCTTATATAATGACAGAAATGGAACAGGGTTTCAGTAATTTCAAATTAGGAATCGATTATCCTTTCCCCATCGTTGATATTCAGGAGACACGTAAAAAAGCTAGCGACACATTGTGGAATCTTCGAAAAAATGCAAGTGTTAAAAAGGAGTCGCAACGTATCCTAAAGAAGCATACCCTTCCAAACCGGAAACTTTCCTAATTATTTTAGTTTCAGATTATTAATATACGGAAGATATCATATGTTAATTTTTGTTTAATGTTTTAAATAAAAGATTAAACATACTAATATTTTGATTACCTTTAACCTATGATATTAGAGACCACATATACTAATAAAGACCATGTTGAGCTCATCAATGATTTGGTTGGGAAGCCTTTTAGTTTTGTGAAGTCTTTAAAGTTGAAAGGGATTGGGTCCAAACGAATGGTAATAGACGATGTCAGTCCCAACATGAAACAATATTTAAATACCGTGGCAGACGTCAATTACGCAAACCTCGAATTACGTCCCCTAGGTGTTCTTATCAGGATCAATAAAGGTTTAAAAAATTATACATGGGTGATTCCTTACTATCAATTGGTTATCTATAAGACCAACGGAAGCAGTATCCATGCCCAAGGAAGTTTCATTCATTTTCGATATAACACGACCTTTAAAGAGAATAAAGCCTTTTTTGACAAAATGTTAGATCAAAAAGTACTGTACGATTCTCAATATAGCTTTCAACATTGATAGGATGCATACAGAAATAGATTTAGATCGCATCATAGAAATGGCATGGGAAGACCGAACCCCTTTTGAAGCCATTACATATCAATTTGGACTGAAAGAACAGGACATTATTGAATTGATGCGTCGCGAAATGAAACCAAGCAGTTTTAAACTGTGGCGAAAACGTGTACAGGGACGTATAACCAAACATGAAAAACTCCGGACATTTGAAACAGGTCGATTTAAATGTTCAAGACAGAAGCAGATAACCAACAACTCAATTTCCAAACGATAACGTTGCTTTGCCAAGAGAGATGAGTTCTCAAGGACAGCACATAAAAAAGACATTATGAATACAGAAACATTGCTAAAAGAAAAGAAAAAAGTCGGTCACCAATTAAATGGATTTTCCGTTCACGACATCGGCGACGATCATCTATACACAGGATTGGAAACTCCGATGAAAATAGATGCATTTAAATTGTCAGACACAGAAAAAAAGGAACGAATCGCCCTGTTATTTGAAGAAATAATGGATGTGATGGGCCTCGATCTAACCGATGATTCGCTTAAAGGCACACCACAGCGTGTGGCAAAAATGTATATCGATGAGATTTTCTCTGGATTGAATCCTGCGAACAAACCAAAAATTGCCTTGTTTGATAACAAATATCAATACAACCAAATGCTGGTCGAAAAAAACATCACGTTCTACTCCAATTGCGAGCACCATTTTGTGCCAATCATTGGGAAAGCACATGTCGCTTACATATCGTCTGGAAAAGTCATTGGATTGTCCAAATTGAACAGGATTGTACAATATTACGCCAAACGGCCTCAGGTACAGGAACGGTTGACCAATCAAATTGCTGAAGACCTAAAACAAATATTGGATACCGAAGATGTCGCTGTGATCATCGATGCAAAACATTTGTGTGTCTCGTCACGAGGTATCAAAGACGAATCGTCTGCAACGGTAACGACCTACTATGGTGGAAAATTCAATACCGCATCAAAAATAGCCGAATTACAAAATTATATTAAACACTAACGTCATGGAAATCATTCAAGAAGCGCTCGAATTTGAGCAAAGGAAACTAAAATCGCTCTCTACGAGTGATCGCATTGAAATTTCAAGAAAAGCCAAAACGTTGATTTTAGCATTGAATGAAATTTACAAGCGCAAAAAAGATGAACAGATCATGGACATCATGAAACGCTTGACTGCCATAAAAAGAAAAGTTGAAAAACGACTGAAAGGAAATCATTTGGTAACTCAAATATAAAAGCATATCATGAAAACAATAGTTGTCATTGGAGGTAGCAAAGGAATAGGAAATGCTATTGTAAAAACCTTGGTAGATAGTCATAAAGTCATCAACATCAGTCGATCGACTCCCGAATTCACGCACGAAAATTTAAAACATCACAGTTGCGATGTACTTAACGATGAATTGCCCGAGCTCGAATCGATGGATGGGTTGGTGTACTGCCCTGGAAGTATTAACCTCAAGCCATTTGCACGATTGAGCTTGGATGATTTTAAAGAAGATTTTGAAATCAACGTCTTGGGTGCCGTCAAATCCATTCAAAAGTATTTGGAAGTCCTAAAAAAGGGCGAACAACCATCAATCGTTTTATTCAGTACTGTTGCGTGCAAATTGGGAATGCCCTATCACGCGAGTATTGCAACGGCCAAATCGGGTGTTGAAGGTCTGGTAAAATCGCTTGGTGCAGAATTGGCTCCAAACATACGCATCAATGCCATTGCGCCAACAGTAACGGATACTGATTTGGCTTCAAAATTGTTGCGAAACGATAAGATGATTGAAAACATGACGGAACGTCATCCACTCAAAAAATTCTTAAAACCAGAAGAAGTTGCTGGCATGGCCGCATTCTTATTGTCCAATAATGCAGCATCCATTTCCGGTCAGGTTTTTGAAATGGATTGCGGTATTGTCACTTTTAAGATATAACTCATGAACCCATTTAAAATCTTTGCTGCAACATTATTCACAAATTCCAAAAGCCACAAAAATATGAAGCCCGGATCCTTATATGATATTAAAATCAATGGCTTAAATAACAATCCCATTGATTTAACATCCTTTGAAGGCAAGCACATATTGTTTGTAAATGTAGCTTCAAAATGTGGTTTTTCGCCGCAGTACAAGGAATTGCAACAATTGCATGACAACTATAGCGACCAACTACAAATCATTGGAGTTCCGTGCAATCAATTTGGTGGTCAAGAACCCGGGAACAATGAGGATATTCAATCTTTCTGTGAAGTGAATTATGGCGTCACATTTTTAATCACAGAAAAAATAGATGTCAAGGGCAAAGATCAGCATCCGCTGTATGAATGGTTGACCAATAAAGCCATCAATGGGGTTTCTGATTCTTCCATAAAATGGAATTTTCAAAAATATCTAGTGAATGATAAAGGTGAGTTGGTGGATTATTTCTATTCTGCAACAAATCCGACGAGCAAAAAAATTACAAAACATTTAAAGTAACTAATTATGGATTTAAACTCCATAGTTTCGATTATAGATTGAACGTCCTTTTTGCCACAAATACACGAATATTTTAACAAAGAATTAATCCATATTTATTCGTGGATTCGTGGCAAAAATTTAAAAACATCAATTGCAGAATTTAAAACTCTAACTTAATACTAAAATATATGTTTGGATTATTCAAAAAGAAGTCTGAAATTGAAAAACTTCAGGAAAAATATAATGATTTAATGGCTGCATGGCACGAATTGTCCAGTGTTAACCGAAAAGAAAGTGATAAGAAATATGCCGAAGCCCAACAAATTTTGAATACTTTAGAGGAATTACAAGCAAAATAATTCTCTCAATATGAAATTCTGGAAAGCCTTAATTGCATTTCTCATCATTAATTTTGGAGCGCTTGGTATTGGCAGTTGGTTGATGAACAACGGCCCACAAAGTCAATGGTACACTTCAATGAATCAAGCACCTTGGACGCCTCCAGGTTGGGTTTTTGGTGCTGCATGGACCAGTATAATGATTCTTTTTTCCATTTACATGGCATTTCTCTTCGTAAAAGATTCATCCGCCAGGGTTAAAATCCTTTTTTTGATACAATTTGTATTAAACGTCAGTTGGAATTATGTGTTTTTCAATCAACATTTAGTCGCGTTGGGATTGGCAGTCATCGCAGGTTTGACCATTGTCGTTGCTCTCTTTTTATTTTTATATAAAAACGAACTGAAAGCCAAATCACTTCTTATTTTGCCCTATTTTTTGTGGTTGTGCATTGCAGTTTCGCTCAACGCCTACATTTTACTAAACAATTAATTATAATGAAATCGCCATGATTTGGAAACACCAACACTAATGACCTTCAAAAAACAATAAAATATCTACACATGAAAGTATATACGCTTCACAAAAAGCAAAATCT
>JBGSXJ010000223.1:0-4724 GCA_041751535.1 Aquaticitalea sp. | reverse complement strand
GGCCGCCCACATTCCTGCTGGACCAAAACCGATAATATGAATGGGTTTCGCATTTGTAACATCCTTGTAATCAAAAACATAATCAGAAGTTTCCGGAACTGGTTCGTTGATGTAGACAGCTACTTTATAATTGAGAATGATTAATTTTTTTCGTGCATCTATGGATTTGCGAAGGATTTTGATGCCAGAAATTTCAGATTCCGAAATACCCAAATACTCCGCTGCTTTCTTTGCGAGACTATTGGCTTGTTTTTCTTCTTGAAAAGTTATGCGAAGCTGAAGATCTTTAATCATGTCGCAAAATTAGGGAAATTTCAGGAGGTTGCGAGGGAAATTTTGGTTGATCGATATTCCTGTCAGCTGTTAAAGACGGTATTCTATTCCTAGATTATAAATAATGGATTTAATATTATCGTCTCTTTCCACTAATCCAGCAATCGCTCTCATGTTCATCGATATAGTTTTTGAGAAAGTATAACCAAAACCAATATTAATACCAAAATCAAACGTATCGCCGTCATCCACAATAAAATCTGCATCTTCCCCTGGAAATAATTGTTGAGAGGAATTTAAATTTCTATCGACTATAAATGTAAATTGAGGTCCAGTTTCAATATAAAACCGATCCGAAAAATAGATCTGACCCATTAATGGTATCAAAAAAGACAACTCGTTTACTTGATATTCAAAATCATAGGGTTGAATATTTCCAATTGGGTTACCGCCAATTGTAGTCACAATATCCCTAACTTCAACATCACTTCCTTGAAGGGCAAATAAAAGTTCAGGCTGAAACCTTAACCATTCTTCAATTTGAACATTAACAAATCCGCCAGCGTAGAATCCTATTTTGTGTTTGTAATCTATTGCATTTTTATTGGGAACATATTTGCTACAATTCAATCCGGCTTTTAATCCAAATTCACTGGTTTGCTCTTGAGCATTTAGACTAGATTGGATAAGAAAGCAAATGAATAGCGGGAGAACGTTGAGCTGTTTTATCATTCAATTAAATTTCTTTATTTAAACTCATTTTTCCTTACATAAGTCAAAAATGTAAATGCATAGTCATGCTCTGCATCTTTGGAATGAAATACGCTGTTAATTTCTGTCCACACATTCATATCTATTTTTGGGAAGAAGGCATCTGCCTCAAAACTGTCGTGCACACGTGTCAATTCTATTTTGCTGGCATAAGGCATTGCTTGTTTGTAAATTTCGCCACCACCAATAATAAAAGGTTGCGGATCGTTTTTAGCGGCATCAATGGCATCCTCCAAGTTATTAACGACAATTACACCAGGTGGCACACTGTAATTAGATTGACGGCTTACAACTATGTGGGTCCGATTGGGCAGTGGTTTCGGGAAACTCTCAAATGTCTTCCGTCCCATAATGATGCAATGACCGGAAGTTAGCTCCTTGAATCGCTTTAGATCAGCACTCAAATGCCAGATCAATTCGTTATTTTTACCAATGGCATCATTCTCACCAGCGGCTGCTATGAGGGTCATTCCCTTAACTATCGAATTTTTTTTTTCCTCATTCGAAACTATTGGATGAGCTACAGGACTGTTGGAAGTTACTTGGGCTTCGAGTTGAGCAATGCGTTCTTTCTGTTTCGCGACCAATGTATCCAATTGTTTTTGCTCCCACTCTTTACCCATAAATTTATGTGTGACAAATACATTAAAAAGATGGTACATAAACAAAAACAACCAAGCTAAGATGGCAAAAACAAACCAATCCATCTCCAATATTTTGGTGTTTTCTCCAACACCAATCACTGTATTCAGGATAATTAAAAATATCGCTCCCAATAAAAAGACAACAAAATGAATGTACAACCGGCGTTTTTGTTTGATGCGGGATTGTGCATTTTTAATGAGTTCCAGTTGATCTTTATCGATTTGGGGTACTACTTTCTTTTTTCCAAACATAACACTGATTTAGTAATCGTAAAGTTACTATTTTTTAACGATATCGATGTAATGAAATTAAATAGGAAATGTGCCTTAACTTCGAAAACGTTATAGCCTCAAACATCTTGAATATCAACATAAAAGATTTAGAATCAATGTTATAAATCTTGCATTGAATGCATTGTTTTATTCCGAACTTTAAATTATTGTGAAGCATTTTTTAGGAAATTGATAATTCCTTAATTTAAAGCCAATTAATAGATTGTAGGTCCATATTCTTTTATAATTTTGAGCACTAATTAATACATTGAATTATGGCAATTACTAAACAATATTTAAAAAGCAAACCATTATGTAAGGTTACCTTTTCTTTACCTGCGGCAGAGGCTGAAAATGTAAAGGTAATCGGAACTTTTAACGACTGGAACGAGAAAAAAGCGCTTGAACTAAAAAAATTCAAAAACGGAACTTTTAAAGGTACTGTTGATTTGGAAAAAGACAATTCTTACGAATTTAGATATGTAGTCGATGGCGCATTTGTCAACGATGATCAAGCAGATTCTTTTGTTGGAAATGATTTTGGATCGGAAAATGGCGTTTTAAATCTGTAAAAAACTACTTCGCTTAAAAAAATTAAAAGGAGCTTTCTTACTGGAAGCTCTTTGTGTTTTAGTCAAAATACAAGGTCATTAAAAATCCGAAAGGAACATCTACAGCTTTTCCATTAATATATCCCGGCGATTTCAATTTTGGTAATTGTTTTAAGGCTCTAATTGCCAATATGGCCATTTCGCGTTTATGTGCTTTCACATTAATATCTTTAATATATCCCTTTTTATCAATTACAAAAGTAGCTTGAAATTCAGTTGATCTTTCAGTAGGGAATAATTCGTCAGCATCGTCAATGATAGTACTTACCTTAACAAAATCCATGATTTGTTTGGTAGTGCATTTTTTCATATCCTCAAAACCCAAGGAATTATCACAGCCACGGTAAACTGGAAAAGTTCTAGTCTGAATCACCTCATTTTTTGCATCGATTTTAAAAGTAATGGGCAAAGAATAAGGTACAGTAACTGGTTTATCACGAAGATAACCTGGTGTCATTTTTGGAAGCATTTTAACTACGCGTATAGCTTCATCCTCAAATACGTGATACTTGGCTCTAGCCTGAATATCCTCAATGTTGCCTTCGGTGTTTATTTTAAAATAAACATTAATTTTGATTTCACCTGGTGGAAGTTTTAGTTGAGCAGAAACTTCGGTATTGAAATTTTTTGCAAAAAACTCCGAAATTTTGTCGCTCATACATTGTCTTTTATCTTTGTTGCTCATCGACTTATCGCATCCTTCGTAAACCGGGACATTCTCAATAACTTCAAAGGCAACTTCTTCGGCTTCTTCTGTTACTTGGCAATAACCATCAAGGCCGAATATCAGAACGACCAACAACATTAATTTCTTCATGAATTTTTTTTAAACAGCCACGGCACCTTTAATATGTGGATGTGGATCGTAATCGGTTAAGGTAAAGTCTTCAAATTTAAAATCAAAGATATTTTTGACTTCTGGATTCAGATGTATTTTTGGAAGAGGTCTGATATCGCGGGATAGTTGTAATTCCAATTGTTCAAAATGATTGCTGTAAATGTGGGCATCGCCAAAGGTGTGGATAAATTCGCCAGCTTCATAACCACAAACCTGTGCCATCATCATTGTGAACAATGCATATGAGGCGATATTGAAAGGTACACCAAGGAAAATATCGGCACTGCGTTGATATAACTGACACGACAACTTTCCATTCGCAACATAAAATTGAAAAAACGCATGGCAAGGTGGCAAAGCGGCCTTTCCGTTGGCTACATTTTCACTAAATGATTTTGAAGTATCTGGCAACACCGAAGGATTCCATGCGGAAACCAACATGCGTCGGCTATTTGGATTCGTTTTTAAGGTGTGTACAATTTCCTTAATTTGATCAATCTCATCATTGTTCCAATTGCGCCATTGATGTCCATAGACAGGGCCCAAATCGCCATGTTCATCTGCCCATTCATTCCAGATACGAACACCATTTTCATTCAAATATTGGATATTTGTGTCGCCATTTAAAAACCAAAGCAATTCATAAACTATGGATTTTAAGTGTAATTTTTTGGTGGTCACCATCGGAAATCCTTCGCTCAAATCAAAACGCATTTGATAACCAAAAACACTTTTTGTTCCTGTCCCTGTTCGGTCACCTTTTTGGTTTCCGTGTTCTAATACGTGTTTTACGAGGTCGTGATATTGTTTCATAGGCCCATTCCTGCGAAGGCAGGAATCTTTATTTTAAAGTTCTAAATTTCTACGCAACCAAAATTAAAAAAATCTCCAAATTGAATTTGAAAAGTGTAGAATATATATAAAAAGTTATTAACTATAAATCAAGATCCCGAAGTTTCGGGACTGTCTTCGATGGAATTTGGTCATCCGATAATCATCCCAGCTATGGTAGCTGAAAGCAACGAAGCAATTGTACCACCAATCAAAGCTTTGATACCGAATTCAGACAAGGTTTTGCGTTGTCCTGGAGCCAGAGAACCTATCCCACCAATCTGTATACCGATGGACGCAAAGTTCGCAAATCCGCATAACATATAAGTAGCCATAATAATTGATTTTTCAAATTTTAAATGTGTAGCACTGGCCACGTTTTTGAGTTCTGCCAATTGTATATAACCAACAAACTCGCTTGCCGCCAATTTGATGCCCAATAACTGCCCCATGAGTGCCATGTCTTCTTTGGCAACACCTATC
>JBGSXJ010000222.1:0-10614 GCA_041751535.1 Aquaticitalea sp. | reverse complement strand
TAATTTATTTCTTTTTGTGACGATTAGCGCGTCTTCGTTTTTTACGCTTGTGCGTCGCTACCTTGTGTCTTTTTCGTTTTTTACCACTTGGCATAAATCAAGTTTTTTTAGATTAATGTTTCTTTTAATGTTTTATTGTACATCAACATTGGTTTTCACACCTTCTACAAAAACTTTTGCAGGTTTAAATGCTGGTATGTTGTGTGCTGGTATTTTGATAGTGGTGTTTTTTGATATATTTCTTCCAGTTTTTTCAGCTCTAGTTTTAATGATAAAACTACCAAAACCTCTTAAATACACATTGTCTCCACCTTCTAAAGATGTTTTTACTTCTTCCATAAAGGTTTCTACTGTTGCTTGAACATCACCTTTTTCAATTCCTAATTTGTCAGAAATTTTCGCTACTATATCAGCTTTTGTCATTGTTATTAATTTTAGGGTTACTATTAATTATTAGGGTTGCAAATATAGGGATATTTATTTCAATATTTCAAGCCTAATTAATTAAAATTTAACCTTCTAAACATTTATTTTTGCAAGATCTTATATTTTAAAATGAATTTTGGCAAAACTTTAACTAATTGGTACTCAATAAATAAACGAGATTTTCCTTGGCGAAATACCAAAAACCCCTATTTCATTTGGCTTTCTGAAATTATTCTGCAACAAACCCAAATTAAGCAAGGGTTACCATATTATGAAGCCTTTGTCACTAAATACCCCACTGTTTTTCATTTGGCAGAGGCCGAAGAGAGCGATGTGTTAAAACTTTGGCAAGGTTTGGGGTACTATTCGCGAGCACGGAATTTGCATGCAACAGCAATATATATTGCCAAAGAACGCAAAGGGGTATTTCCCAATACTTACAAAGACCTCCTAAGGTTAAAAGGAGTTGGTGACTATACTGCCAGCGCTATCGCTTCCATTTGTTTCAATGAGCCAACTGCCGTGGTGGATGGCAACGTCTATCGTGCATTATCGCGTTACTTCGGCATCCATACACCCATCAACTCCACACAGGGCATAAAAGAGTTTAAAACCTTGGCGACGTCCTTGATAGACACTAACAACCCAGGAGATTACAACCAAGCCATTATGGAATTTGGCGCGACACAATGCAAGCCACAGAACCCTGATTGCAGTGCCTGTCCTTTCAACACAAGTTGTATGGCGCTGCAAAAAGGATGGATCGGTTTACTGCCAGTAAAACTGAATAAGACCAAAGTGACCACCAAGTATTTTAATTTTTTAGTCTTCATTTCTTCCGATAAAAAAACCCTATTCCAAAAACGAGCGACTAAAGGTATTTGGCAAAATTTGTATCAATTCCCATTAATTGAAAGTAAGTCTAGATTAAGCCAAGAAGATTTTAAAAACCATTATTTATCCAGTCCTCACTTTACGGAGACACCATTTGAATTTAGCCTTTATAATGACGCCGACATCATCCATAAATTATCGCATCAACATTTGCACACAAAATTCTGGATCATCGAAGTTGACAAGCTTCCATCAGATGCGGTCGACATTTCTAAATTAAAAACATTTCCTACGTCAATTCTCGTCAGCAATTTTATTGACAGGTTTAACTTTTCCGTCTAAAATCACATTTTTTTTATTACTTTTAAGAAGTCATTTCAAAAGGCTACTTTTGCAGTATTAATTAAATGATATGTCTGGAACCTTGAATAAAGTGATGCTCATTGGGCATCTTGGTGATGAAGTGAAAATGCATTATTTTGAAGGTGGTGATTGCATTGGACGTTTTCCGTTGGCTACCAACGAAACTTATACCAGCAAAAAGACCAACGAGCGTGTTTCCACAACCGAATGGCACAACATAGTGGTACGAAATAAGTCTGCAGAAATCTGTGAGAAATATTTGAGCAAAGGCGATATGGTCTATATTGAAGGTCGTATAAAAACCCGTAAATGGAACGATGATAAAGGCATAGAGCGTTATTCTACCGAAATACAATGTACGGATTTCACTTTTTTAACCACAAAAAAAACAGGTCAGCCTTCATCTCAAACAAACGATACATCACCACAACAAAGCCATGATGACGGTATGTCTGAAAAAGATGATCTTCCGTTTTGATTTTTTTAAAAAAATATCTGTTCCTAAAATAATATCCTTTAGGAATTTTGTTTAACCAATTATATGTCTATTGGACCCAGAACCCACGAGTTTAGTCATTTTACTTTCCACTGATAATGTTTCCCTCACTTTGGGAATTGTTCTTTTTGTAGTTTTGTTATTGTGTTCCGCTCTTATTTCGGGTGCCGAAGTGGCTCTTTTTTCTTTGACACGCTCCGATCTTGAAAGTGAAGTCAATAAAGGTTCCAAAAGTTTTGAGATCATTTCAAAATTGATGGAACGTCCCAAGAAATTATTGGCTACCATACTTGTTGCCAATAATTTTATAAATATCGCCATTGTTATTCTCTTTGCCTATTTGGGCGAATTTATATTTTATAACATTGATATTTTATGGTTGCGTTTTTTGGTGGAGGTAGTTTTGGTAACCTTCCTCATCTTGCTGTTTGGAGAAATCACGCCAAAGATTTATGCGAGTAGAAACAGAATTAAGTTTGCTTCCTTTATGGCCTATCCAATCAAGGTATTGGACATTTTGTTTTCACCAATTAGCTTACCAATGAGGCAATTGACAATTGCCATACACAATAGACTGGGCCGACAAAAATCAAATATTAGTGTCGACCAGCTATCACAGGCATTGGAGCTTACCAAAGAAAGTGACACCACGCACGAAGAACATAAAATTCTACAAGGCATTGTGTCCTTTGGCAATACAGACACCAAACAAGTCATGCGTCCCAGGATTGATATCTTTGCACTTCAGGCCGATGAAAAATACATGGATATTATTCCACAGATCATCAGCAATGGTTATTCTCGCATCCCGATATACAAAGAGAGTATCGATACGGTTATTGGTATTTTATATGTAAAAGATTTATTGCCTTACCTTGATCGAAAGCAGTTTGATTGGACAACGCTTATGCGAGATCCATTTTTTGTCCCGGAAAACAAAAAACTTGACGATTTAATGGTGGAATTTCAAACCAAAAAAGTGCACCTTGCAGTTGTGGTCGACGAATATGGCGGCACTTCAGGATTGGTCTCGTTGGAGGATGTTATCGAAGAAATTGTTGGGGATATCAGTGATGAATTTGATGATGATGATTTGATTTATACTAAAATTGATGACAATAACTATTCATTTGAAGGCAAAACACCTTTAAAGGATTTTTATAAAATTGTCAATCTTGACGAAGAAACGGATTTTGAAACCCATAAAGGAGAAGCCGAAACGCTCGCCGGATTTGTGTTGGAGCTTTCTGGAATTTTTCCGAGAAGAGGCAGTAAAATAAATTTCAAAAATTACGTTTTTACTATTGAAGCTTTAGATAAAAAACGCATCAAGCAAGTAAAATTTACCATGTTGAATTAAACGCCGGCTTTTTTGACAATTCAATCCAAACACTTTTTTTCATAGGATGATTAAACCAAAATATTTATTAATACCTATACTCGCCAGTATGTTTTGGTCCTGTGGGAACGAAACGATTCCAAAGCCAAAAGGCTATCTGCGATTGGAATATCCTGAACCAGAGTATAAAAATGTTGACGTATCACTTCCGTTTACTTTTGAAAAAAACAATCTAGCCGACCGAATTCGGAATATAAAAGCTGACTCCGCCAATCAGGTGTATGGCGTTGATATTGATTATCCTACTTTAAAAGGGACCATTTATTTGACTTATAAAAATGTGTCATCAAAAGAACAATTGATGAGCTTTATAAAGGACGCACAAAACCTTACACAAAAGCACGTGATTAAAGCAGATGAGATTGCCGAGCAACCTTATATTAACCAACCACATAATGTTTTTGGGATGTTTTATGAAATAGGTGGTAATGCTGCCTCACAATCGCAATTTTATGTGACGGATAGCACGAATCATTTTCTTAACGGCTCGCTTTATTTCTATACCAAACCCAATTACGATTCGATTTTTCCTGCTGCTGTGTATTTAAAAAATGACATCAAACATATTATGGAAACGTTAAAGTGGAAAGAATAAAAAAAAGGCCATCAGAAATGATGGCCTTTAGTATTACAATATTCGTTGACTGAATTAGAAACTATATCTCAAACCAGCCTGCATCTGCCATCTAGATGACTGCAATCCTGAATCGTCTATGATATTATCAGTATCTCCAGCTCTTGGATCAAACGTAAATTGTGGGGTTGTTCCATCTGCATCGAACCCTTCGAAATCAAGCAACTGCACCTGATTAAAGTTTGTAAAGGTTCTTACTCCCCAATCTTTATTTATTAAATTCGTGAAATTGAAAATATCAAAGGTAAATTCAAATTTATGTACAGTACTACCTATATTAAGACCAAACTCCTGCGCAAATTTTAAGTCAACGATGTGACTCCAATTGGAACGAACTGCATTTCTCTCTGCAAATTGACCTCTTCTAGAATTTAAGTACTCATTTCCTCCAATATATGCATCCAATAACTGCCATTGTTCTCCTGCAGTTAAATCATCAGAATCTACCAATAAAGCTTGCTCCTGATTTGCAGGCACAAAAAGTAGGGCAGAGTCAGATCCTGTATCGGACAACAATCCGCTACCGTCATACACATAACTGAAAGGAGAGCCTTCCGCACCTTCATAAAACAAACCTAATCTAGTTTTTATATTATTAGTCCATTTGTATTCCAGTGTTGCATTTGAAATTATTCTATGTCCTGCTGAAAAGTCAGAAATTGATAAATCTGGTCTGTTAGATCCATTAACGGTTTCTAAATTTCTCCATTGAGAGCTATTTTGAGAACTAGTAGCATCTAACAAACCATCTGCTTCACCGTATGAATAAGTTGCAGAAGCTCTTATATCTAATTTATCTGTAATAAAACTCTTTGATAAAGTTCCACTTACATTGTATGAGCTACCTTCACCTGTATTAGAACCTAAATAGATATCACTATAGGTTCCGTCCACTCTAGCAAAGCCATAGTTAGGACGTGATCCAGCTCCTGTTGTTGTAAATTGAGGCCCGACTAAATTAATGTTTTCATAAGCAATCGCCGTAATATTATCATTCCAAATAAAGTCGGCAGAGAATACAAAGCCAGAACCAAGTTTCTGGTCTATTGCAATGTTGGTCTTAAATACTTGTGGTAATTTAAAATCTTTAGCAAATAAATCAACTTGTCCTCCAACTGTTCCACTTCCAGGTTCTGGATCGGCAAATTGAGAAGTTACATTTGGGTTGAATAATGGCGTACTTGAACCAGTAATTTGAATAAAGCCAGCAGATAAACCATTGTTATTATAAGCTGCTCCCGGCCATACCAGTGGAATTCTTGAAGTAAAAATCCCTAAACCTCCTCTGATTTGTGTAGAGTTGTTGTTTTTTACATCCCAATTAAATCCAACTCTCGGTGAAATATGAGCACTTGGGTCAATGCCCTGCCCCACTCTAGCTCCTTTTAAATCCTTTCCTGCAGATTCTAACAATGAAACGCTTCTGGTATTGAAGTCTTCATTCTCCAAACCATTTTCCCAATATGGGATATCAACTCTTAAACCAGCTGTAAATGTAAAATTATCCGATACGCTAACTACATCTTGAACATAAAGTCCCAATTGAAAAATATCAAATTCAGCGGCACCTTCAGAATCATCACCAAAACCTCCTAACAAAGAATACCCATACCGATATCTATTAGGCCTAGCATTGTTTAAGAAATCATCGATGTTATTAAACCTATAATCTCCAAAGTTTTGTCTAAAAAACACATTCTTTGCCGACGTAAATTCATTATTGGTACCAATAGTCACTGTGTGCTTCCCTGAATAAATTTCAAAATTATCAGTGATAGTCAATACTTTTTGCTCTAATAAGTTAGCAGTAGAAAATGGTTCTGAACCGAAGAAAATAGAGGTACCGGCAGCATCTCGTATTTCAACTGACGGAAATGGATCTCCATTAGGATCTCTATCATCCTTAACAGTTGTATAACCCACCACTAAATTGTTTGAGAATTTCTCTCCAATTTTTGAATTAAACTCCAAAGCTGTTGAATTAGTTATCGATTCAAAATTTATAGCCCTGTTGGAAAAACTAATGGCACCAGTATTAGATGAAGGCGCATCTAACTGAATGGCCTTTACATAACTGTGTTTTAAAGATAATTTGTTGTTTTCATTAACGTTCCAATCAATTTTAGCAATTAATTTATCACTCGTTAAAGATGACGTGTTATTATCATATCCTCCAGCATTGTACCCAAAATCGTTGATAAGATAACTTGATAAAGTCGCCAATTGAGCAGCGGTGACATCACCTCTGTATGTTGAAATATCAAATGGTTGAGGCGTTTCATTATCTTGTCGTTCGTAGTTAACGAAGTAGAATAATTTATCTTTAATTATTGGCCCTCCAACTCTTACTCCATAAGTTTTTGAAGAAAATTCATTAAGCTTTTTTCTTTCACCATCATCCCCTACTAAACCTACTGGTGTTTTTCCTGCTAAGTCCTGATTACGAAGAAAGGCATAAGCAGATCCTTCGATTGTATTGGTACCTGATTTAGTAATTGCATTGATACTTCCACCTGCAAAACCAGATTGTCTCACATCGAAAGGAGCCACGTTTATTTGAAAAGATTCGATAGCATCCAAGGATATTGGGCTAACTCCTGTTTGTCCCCCATTGGTTCCGCTACCAGCTAAACCAAAAACATCATTATTAACAGCTCCATCAATATAGATGGCATTGTATCTATTATTTTGTCCTGCGATAGAGATGACATCATCTCCAGTAACTTTGGCTTGTGGTGTTAATCGAGCAAAGTCGGCAATGTTTCTAGAAATACTTGGCAATGTATTTACTTGTCTTTGAGATACACGAGTTTCTGCGCCAGTTTTTCCTGAATCGAATGTTCCATCACCTCGGGCAGTGATTACGACCTCAGCAAGAGCATTTGCATCTTCTGATAGATTCACACTAATCTTTTTTGAATCTCCTAATTGAAGAAAAATATTAGAATCACTATACTCTTGGTAACCGACATAGCTAATGGTTAATTTGTATGGACCACCAGTTCTCATGTTTGAGATTCTGTAATATCCGTCAAAATCTGATGCTGCGCCATAAGTAGTACCAGACGGTGTATGTACGGCAACTACATTTGCTCCTGGAAGTGGATCGCCATTACCGTCTGTTATTTGCCCATTAATAGAAGATGTAGTAACCCCTTGTGCAAATGACATTGCTGTAAATAAAAACATCACAGCCATTAACAAAAATTGTGTAATTTTTTTCATTTTTGGTTTTAAATTTTAGTTTAAGATTTTTGGCAAAATTACATCATTATAAAGTTTAACTATTACCTAAATGTTAAGAAAATTTAATGAAATGAATTTAAGCTTTTCGACCTATTAACTGACATCAAATATTTTAAGCCAAAAACAAGTTTTTAACAAAAATTATGTTAATTTTTTGTAGAAATTGAGTAGGTTTTGAGTAGAAGTATCATGTTTTGCTAATGGTACGACACTATCAAATTCCTTCAAAATAGTGTCGGCAAGCTGCTTTCCAAGCTCCACACCAAATTGGTCGTAACTAAAAATATTCCAGATAACGCCTTCGACGAAGATTTTGTGCTCGAATAATGCGATAAGTTTACCCAGACTTTCGGGTGTTAAGGTATGGATCAAAATTGTAGTGGTTGGCTTGTTGCCTTCAAATATTTTAAAAGGCGCCAAATATGCGATCTCTTCTTTGGGACTATTTTTATTTTGAAGCTCTGTAATGACGGCCTCATCAGATTTACCATTGAGTAAGGCCTCTGTTTGTGCTATAAAATTGGACATCAATTTGTCTTGATGGTCTTTATTTCCATGCAAGGACTTCGCAAATCCAATAAAACTTACAGGTATTAATTTGGTGCCTTGATGAATCAATTGAAAAAAGGCATGTTGCGAATTGGTTCCTGGTTCGCCCCAAATGATGCTTCCAGTCTGATAATCAACTTTATCACCGTTTCTGTCAACACTCTTTCCATTACTTTCCATAATGGCTTGCTGTAGATAGGTGGTAAATTGGTTTAAATATTGGGAATACGGTATCACGGCTTCACTCTCAACTTCAAAGAAATTGACGTACCACACGCTCAATAAAGCCATTATTACAGGGATGTTATCTTCAAAATCTTCGTTCTTGAAATGTTCATCCATTTTATGGGCGCCCAAAAGCAGTTTTTCAAAATTTTCATAACCTACTGATAAACTAATAGACAGTCCAACAGCACTCCATAGGGAAAAGCGCCCACCAACCCAATCCCACATTGGGAAAATATTGTCTTCCGAAATTCCGAAATCCTTGACCTTTTCGATATTGGTAGAAACGGCTACAAAATGTTTGGACACATCATCTTCATTGGCCGATTTTAAAAACCAATTTTTGATGGTTGTGCCATTTGATAAGGTTTCTTGAGTGGTGAATGTCTTTGAAACAATGACGAAAAGCGTCGTTTCCGGATTCAGTTGTTTCAATATTTCATTCACATGATCACCATCCACATTGCTCACAAAATGAGTTTTTAAATGATTGTTGTAATATTGAAGCGCTTCAACCACCATTGCCGGCCCTAAATCGGAACCTCCAATGCCAATGTTGACGATATCCGTAAATGGTTTGTTTGTATAACCTTTGCGTTCTCCACTAACAACTTCATTGGTAAAAGCCTTCATTTGCTGCTTTACCTTTGAGATTTCGGGCATCACATTAACACCTTCTACATAAAAATCAGCATTTTTTGGGTCCCGCAACGCTACATGGGCAACTGCTCTTCCTTCTGTTTGGTTGATAATGTCGCCTGAAACGTATTTAGAAATGGCGTCTTTTAGATCGACCTCATTGGCCAATTGTAAGAGTAGCCTTTTTGTTTCTGAAGTGATTCGGTTTTTTGAATAATCGACATAAAAATCCTCCCATTTAATGCTCATTTGATCTGCTCGCTCTAAATCTTGAGCAAACCAACTGGTCATGTGCACATCTTTTATGGTTTCAAAATGTGCCTTGAGCGACTTCCAAGCGTTTGTAGTAGAAGGATTAATTGATTTTAATGCCATTAATTGACTTGACTGATTAGGTTTTCTTCAGATGAAAACTTCTTTCTTTTTCCCTCTTTAAATGGAATTTTATCCAATTGCACCTTTAAAGGTTGAATATGTAATTGGTACTGTTCTTTCAATGCATCTGGAATACTTTCGGCCGTTGGCAATTTTTCCTTGAAAGGATCTACCTGTTCGCCATTTTTCCAAAAACGATAACATACATGAGGTCCTCCGGTATTTCCCGTCATTCCAACATAACCAATGACATCGCCTTGCTTCACATACTGACCTTTTTTAACGGCCTGTTTGCTCATGTGCAAGTACTGTGTACTATAGGTATCATTATGCTTGATTTTTACATATTTGCCATTACCCCCTTTTTGCGTGGATTCAATGATTGTTCCATTGGCGGTTGCTAAAATAGGAGTGCCAATTCCTGCAGCAAAATCTGTTCCTTTGTGCGGTCGTAATGCGTATCCATAATAGGCAATTCGGCGATTTAAATTGTAGCGCGATGAAATTCTACTGAACTGAACAGGTGCCTTCAAAAATGCACGCTTCAGGCTTTTGGATTTTTCATCATAATAGGTTTGACTTTTTTGTAGACTGTCTGTTTTAAAACCGAAGGCATAAAATTCTTCACCCTTATGCTGAAAATAGGCCGCTTCAATACTTTCCAATCCTACATAGATATTATCTTCAATAAAGCGCTCCTTATAAATGATTTTAAATTTATCACCTGGTTGCACCTTAAAGAAATTAATGGTCCAAGCGTAGATATCTGCCATATCATTGATGAGCTGATACGGTAAATTTTGAGCTTCCATAGTTTCTGAAAGTGAATTCATAATAATACCCGAAGCTTCTTTGGTGACCACAGTTACGGGCTTGCTTTCCTTATATGCAACGACAGAATCGGCAAACTTAATGACGACATAATCGATGTTGTTAGGTTGGTATATAAAACACTCAGGAATTTGTAATGAATCTTTGGAGAACAATAGCGTATATGGTTTTCCTATTTGGAGTTTTCTAATGTCGTAAGAATCTTTGGTACTGGCAGCAATGTTGTGAACTTGACTTACACCGACATTGTTGCGCTGTAAAATTGCTCCAAAACTATCACCATTCCTAATGGTGTCGCGTTTAACAAAATAATCGTTAAGATTAAATCCGAATTCAATAATTTCTGGCTCCACAAAGGCTTGTAGGTCATTTGAGTCAAGTACTTCTTTTTCTTCTTTACAAGAAAAAAGGCCAATAGAAATTAAAAGCGCTAATACTAATTTTCTATATTTCATATAACAGGTTAGTTAGGTTGTTAGATGTTTGTTCCCCAATTCTCTAACTCTTCTTGAGTCCAAAGTTCTGGGAAAAAAATGCGTCGTTGGTATTTTGGGTGCATATATTTTTTCCATTCACTTCCGCCAGTTGCCTCTACTT
>JBGSXJ010000221.1:0-1745 GCA_041751535.1 Aquaticitalea sp. | reverse complement strand
GACAACTCAAACACCCAAAATGTTGGCGATATCGCGGTTGATTGGAAAACAAGAACCATTTGGGTTGGTACTGGTGAAAACAATGCTTCTCGATCAAGCTATGCTGGAATCGGTGTTCTAAAATCAACTGACAATGGCAAGACATGGCAGAATGTGGGCCTGAAAGATTCTCATCACATTGGACGTATTCTCATAAATCCAAATAATCCTGAAGAGGTAATAATTGGTGTTACAGGCCATTTATATTCTGTAAATCAAGAACGGGGCGTTTATAAAACCGTAGATGGGGGCAAAACTTGGAAACAAACCCTATTTGTAGATGACGTAAGTGGCATTATCGACCTTCAACATTCTCCAAATAATTTTAATGTCATGTTTGCTTCTTCTTGGACAAAAGATCGAAAAGCTTGGAATTTTGATGGTAGCGGAAACAATTCGGCCATTTATAAAAGTATCGATGCAGGAACTACTTGGACGCGGGTTTCTAACGAAAAAAGTGGTTTTCCAGTTGGAACTGGTGTCGGCAGAATTGGTTTAGCCATGTTTGATGACAATACAATTTATGCTATCCACGATAATCAATTCCACAGACCGGAAACTTCCAAAAAGGAATCTTCCGACATCCTTAATAAGGATGATTTTAAATCCATGAGCGAGAATGCCTTTTTAGAACTGGAGGACAAAAAACTCAACTCATATTTGAGAATGAATGGTTTTCAGGAAAAATACAGGGCTGAAAACGTCAAACAAATGGTGCGGAGTGGTATTGTAAAACCGATTGATTTGGCAAGATACCTTGAAGATGCCAATTCGCAATTATTCAATACACCTGTGATAGGTGCCGAAATTTATAAAAGCACAGATGGCGGAATCACCTGGGCTAAAACCCATGAAACTTATATAGATGACTTATATTATAGCTACGGATATTATTTTGGTCATATTTATGTGTCTCCCAGCAACAAGGATCATATTTATGTATATGGTGTTCCAATCCTAAAATCAAAAGATGGGGGCAAGACATTCACTTCCATAGATGCTGAAAATGTCCACGTTGACCATCATGCCCTTTGGATCAATCCCAATAATCCAAACCATTTGATTAATGGCAACGATGGTGGTGTGAACATTTCCTATGACGATGGCGAGAACTGGATCAAAAACAATTCGACTGCCGTTGGACAATTTTATGCCATTAATGTAGATAATGAAAAACCATATAATGTCTATGGAGGCACGCAAGACAACGGTGTTTGGGTAGGGCCTCACAACGCGCGACAAGATGTAGGTTGGCACCAAAGCGGTCAGTATCCGTGGAAACATATTATGGGAGGCGATGGTATGCAGGTGCAAATAGACAATCGGAATTCGAGCATTGTGTACACTGGTTTTCAGTTTGGGAATTATTACAGACTCGATAGAGAAAACGACAAACAAACTTACATCCAACCAAAACATGAATTGGGTGAAAACCCGTATCGTTTTAATTGGCAAACTCCTATTTTATTGTCTTCCCATAATCAAGACATTTTGTATTTAGGAGGCAATAAATTGATGCGATCCATGAACCAAGGGACTGATTGGACTCCAATAAGTGAGGATTTGACAAAAGGAGGCAAAAAAGGAAATGTAGCCTACGGAACCCTGACTTCAATAAGTGAGTCACCATTCATATTTGGTCTTATTTATACTGGCAGCGACGACGGTTTGGTACACATCACCAAAGATGCTGGTGGCAGCTGGAC
>JBGSXJ010000220.1:0-2949 GCA_041751535.1 Aquaticitalea sp. | reverse complement strand
TTCGTAGTCTGGGTATGATCTACCATATATTTGTTGTATTGTTTATTGATGCAAAATTAAACAATATTTTAAAGTACGCACTCAATTTTAGGATTTATCCTTTTTCAATCTTATAAAGTTTATCAACAAAATCGTCCAAGCACCTATCAAAAGCAGACCTCCAACAGGTGTTATAAATCCGATGGTTTTAAAATCAAAACTGCTTAAAGTATTGGTGGACAGCCCGTAAATGGATCCTGAAAAAAAGATAATTCCTATCAGGGTCAGATAAAAAATGATACGTTTAAATTTTGGCTGGACCACGTTTGACGTGCCAACAAACAATAAAAAAATGGCATGGTACATCTGATATTTTACGCCTGTTTCAAAAGTCTGAATTGATTCTTCTGCAATCAATTGTTTTAAACCGTGTGCTGCAAATGCTCCTAAAACGATTCCAATAATTCCCAATAAGGTGGCTGTAATCAATATTGTCTTGTTCATATAAATATGGTGTTTGGGTTTTTATAACCCTTTGTATTTACTAAATTCGTACCTGCAAAATTACTCAAGAAAATCCACTATGCGAAAGATTTTAATCATTGGAGCTGGCAAATCAACTTCGTACCTTATCAAATACCTATTAGACAAATCTGAGTCTGAAAATCTTCATATTATTCTTGGCGATGTCAGTGCCCAAAGCGCCCGAAAATTGATAGGCAATCATCCAAATGCCCAAGCTATAATGCTTGATGTTTTTAATAAGCAATCGCGACAAGAAGCCATTGAGAATGCAGATATTGTGATCTCTATGCTCCCAGCCAGATATCATATCGAAGTCGCTAAAGATTGCATAGCCTATAATAAAAATATGGTCACCGCATCTTATGTGAGTCCGGAAATGGAAGATCTTGACAAAGCTGCCAAGTCTAAAGGTCTCATATTTATGAACGAAATTGGTGTTGACCCCGGACTCGATCATATGAGTGCCATGAAAGAGATTGATGGCATACGTGCAAAAGGCGGCAAAATGATATTGTTTGAATCCTTTACTGGTGGATTGGTTGCTCCCGAAAGTGACAACAACCTCTGGAATTACAAATTTACCTGGAATCCTCGTAACGTCGTGGTTGCAGGACAAGGAGGTGCTGCCAAATTTCTTCAGGAAGGCACTTATAAATACATTCCCTACAACAGATTGTTCCGTAGAACGGAATTTCTGGAAGTTGACGGTTTTGGACGTTTTGAAGTATATGCCAATCGGGATTCCTTAAAATATCAATCGGTTTATGGCCTTGATAAGGTGAGAACGCTTTATAGAGGCACCATGCGCCGTGTTGGGTTTAGTCGTGCATGGAATATGTTTGTGCAATTGGGAATGACTGATGACAGTTATACCATTGATGATAGTGAAAATATGAGCTATCGTGATTTTGTAAATGCCTTTCTCCCATACAGTCCTACAGATTCGGTAGAATTGAAATTTCGCCATCAACTTGGAATTGAACAGGACGATTTAATTTGGGACAAATTATTGGAGTTGGATATTTTCAATCCACATAAAATGATTGAACTTCAAAAAGCCACTCCAGCAGAAATGCTACAAAAAATCTTGATAGACAGCTGGACGCTTGCAGATGAAGACAAAGATATGATTGTAATGTACCATAAATTTGGTTATGAGCTCAATGGTAAAAAGCATCAGATAGATTCTACAATGGTAACTTTGGGCAAAGATCAAACTTATACGGCAATGGCAAAAACCGTCGGATTACCTGTAGCTATTGCCGCTCTTGCCATCTTGAACGGAAAAATAAAAACACCAGGCGTTCAGATTCCTATAACCAAAGAAGTCTATGAACCGATATTAAAGGAATTGGAGGATTATGATATTCGCTTTAAAGGAAAGGAAGTGCCATATTTAGGTTACAATCCATTAAATGTTTGATATGAAATGCCAAATTTGAAAATCCAAAACGCGAAAAAGCTAAAAGCGATGCAAGTGTCGAGGAATTAAACCCTAAAAGATTAAAAGATTCACACTTTCGTGGGAAATGAATATGAAAATAGTCAATCAAAATTTAGAAATAGACGGTATCGATAAGGAAATCCTTCGAGCCTTGATGCAGGATGCAAGAACTCCTATCTTGGAAATTGCACGTCAGGTTGGGATTTCGGGTGCTGCCATTCATCAAAGGTTACGCAAACTCGAAAAATCGGGCTTGATTTCGGGTTCAAAATTTGTTATCAATCCTAAAACATTGGGTTATACCACCATGGCATTTGTAGGGATTTATTTGGATAAAGCCATCAGCAATCCTGAAGCCGTTAAGCAACTTCAAAAAATCCCAGAAGTGTTGGAATGTCATTATACGACTGGAAATTGGAGTATTTTTATTAAAATTCTGTGCAAGGACAATGAGCATTTGATGCACCTTTTAAACAAAGAAATTCAATCCATCGATGGCGTGTCACGTACCGAAACTTTTATCTCATTGGCGCAGCAGATTGATAGGCAGATTAAGATATAAAAAAAAGCTTCTAAATTATAGAAGCCTTTTCAATATAAATTTTTCAGATTATTTCTTTAATCCCTTGACATAAAAATACTCAACACATACCAAAACAACAACATCAGCGATGCAAACAATCCCAAAGCAGCCGGAATGTAATCATCGGTTGTGTATTTATTCACCAAATTGGACGTTTGGTATAAAATTGAACCTCCAGCCAACAAGCACATTGCTACCGAGAACCAAAGACCCAAATTAAACCCAAACAACAGGCCTGCGACGATCAATCCGATTGCAATAAAAAAACCAACGGTCAGTCCTGTTTTTAAAAATGAGAAATCTTTTTTGGTCATAAATACTACAGCAGACAAACCTGTAAACAATGCCAATGTGACAATTGCCGCCTGATTCAATATCTCTGGACCTGAATCCATATAATAAGCCGCGATATAAATTA
>JBGSXJ010000219.1:0-43085 GCA_041751535.1 Aquaticitalea sp. | reverse complement strand
GAAGAAGCTCGTTCAGTAAATAGGCAGCTTGACATGTTAAAAGTCAAGATTATTGATATGCAGATGGAGTTGATTCATCAAAATATTCCAATCACTCCGAATGCCTTTAAAAGCAAACTGCTCGGACTCGATGAAAAACAACGCATGCTAATTCCAATCTTCGAGGACCATAATAAAAAAATTGAAGAACTGGTAGGCAAAGAATACGCACAAGGAACACTCGAACGTTACAAAACATCATTAAAACATACCATTGATTTCTTGAAATGGAAGTATAAAATAAGACGTTTTAGGAATCCAGCAGAACCCTTTTTTGGAAATTGATTTTGAGTATAAATATAAATGCCATAAACCACATTTGAATGGCTTTTTATTTGCCAGCAGAACTATTAAGAGGGTTATTTAGATTCGTCCTTTTCAATTTTGACATTAAAACTTGGAGCCTTGTACTCTTTAGAGCGATAGTTTGCCGGAATGGTTGTCGTATTTCCATCTCTTTCTGCACGATAGTGTGGGGAAAGGATTTCAATACCTCTTTCGTTACACACATTTTGTATGTTCTGATGTAATTGTGAATAGATATAGGCCTGTCTAGATGCCTCTCGTGTATAGGCGTTTATTTGATAAGCCACGTAAAAATCATCAAGACTGGTCTGTAACACGAAAGGTTCTGGTTCTTGTAAAATCAAATCCGTCAGCAATGCGGCATCAATCAAAGCTTGATGCATAGCTTTCCAAGGAACGTCATAACCAATCGTTACTGTGGTGTGTAGTATCAATCCTTTATTATTGGCTTCGCTGGTATAATTGGTAGTATTACCAGAAAGAACAGACGAATTAGGAATGGTGATGATTTCATTCTTTGTAGTTCTAATTCTAGTAATCAATACAGATTTTTCCACCACATCCCCTACCACATCGGCTATTTTGATACGGTCACCAATCTTAAATGGTCGCATGTAGGTAATGACCAAACCCGCCACCATATTTGCGATGGCTGTTGAAGATCCTAAAGAAAATAAAATACCAATAAATACGGAGACGCCTTTAAATATATCAGAATGAGATCCAGGTAAGAGTGGAAAAATCAAGACAAACATGAAAGCATAAAGAAGAAACTTAATAATGCCGAAGGTCGGTGCTGCCCAGTCGGAATGAAAACCCGAGAGCTTTAATTTCTCTGTTTCGATTTCATTGAAAATATAGCGTATCAGCTTTATGATATATTTAATCACAAAATAAATGACCAAAATGCTAAAAAGATTAGGAAGATGTTCCCAAATAGATATAAAAATGGCTTTAAAGGGTGACCATATCAGATGGAACAAAACATCGGCCCAATGACGTGAAATAGGAAAGATGCTAAAGACGATGGGCAGGGCAATATAAAGCAACAACAGGAAAATGACCCATCGAATGAGTTTCAATACAAAAAAGACCAATTGCAACTCCTGTTCGGCCGATAGATACGTGTAGTCATTGTAATTTAAGTTCTTAAGCCATTTTTCCTTTCGAGATTCAATACGAGCCTGGGCCCAACTATGGGATTTCCCCAGTAGCCAAGTAAAAAACCAGATGACCCCAATGGCAACAAAAGCCAAAACAATACGCATCAGAATCTTTGAAAGTTTTCGCTCTTCTTTTAAGTTTAGAATAGAATTCTCAATTATTTTTTCAAAATTAAGAGCCAATTCAATTGAGGTGGTGTCATACCAAAGTGCATCAGTATCAGAAACACTCATAATAATAGTTTCACCATAAACAATGTCATGCGTGAATTCAGACTTCACTACTGAAATGGAATCTGTTTTAAAGAAATCATCCTCGTAGAGTGTTTCAATTTTGCTACTGATATTGAAGGCTCTATCTTTAGCTGTTGATGCACCAATTTTAGAATAAACAAAAAAAAGCGTATCGTTCTTCACTCCTAAAACAGGATACCCCTTTGTAGTTTTTCGCAACGAATCGATATGGGATTTTTTTGATGCAAGTTTTTCCTTTTCTTCCGCATTGATAGCCTCTAGCTGGTTTTGCAGATATTTCTTATAGGTATCATCCTCGTTGGTGAGCTTACTTATTTGCACTTCCAATTGGGCTCTTTTTACCGAATCAATAATTCGTTGTTTTTCACTTCCAGTAATATGGTAGATTGAATCGTTTTGATAAATACTGCTTTTTGATTGGGCATAAGAAGTTATGCTAAAAATCAGCAATAGCTTTACAATTTTTATTGATGATATATGTTTCATACTCTAAATAGAATCAATAAAAAATTGAATGAAACACTTTATGAAAACCGATAGCGATTGGATTGGTAGTTAGCATCATAAGGTTGGTTCGATTTGTTTCTCTCGTGAGATGATAAAGGTATATATATTTCCTATATGTTTTGAATTTAAAATTCTTTTTTATGGCATAAATAGTCTAAAAACCAGTTCATTCATTAGCTATTTATATCAACCGTTACTTAAGGAATAAGTGCGGAAAACCCAAAAATATCTTAAAACTTAACTATTGAAAAAGGATTGTGGTCATCGTTATAATTGTTAAATTTCTATACTATTAACTGGTAGATTTGAACAAACCTCCAATAAACAAAACAGCAACCGCGATCCACAGAGTCTCCTAAAGAATTCACATCCGTTGGCTCAAGTCTTCCACTTGTAGCTATTTTTTAGTAATGTGATGCAGCTTATTTATGATTCTAGAAGCATGAAGGAGAAAAAGTTCAAAAACCCTTGGGGAAAATTTTAAACGCAGCCATTTTCATAGCTAGTGTTTTATATGACTTCGAACTTAAAAATAATTGGGGCTTTTCTCACTATCAATTCCCATTTTTTTTTGAAGAATATAGTTCTTGATTCATACATGGTGAAGAATTTAAAAGCGCATCCTATGTCTTCATAAAATTCTTTAGCGTTATAGATGCTACTATTGAGATCAAATAATTATGACATCATAATCCTTTTTTTAATTATTTTAGAATTTAAGTTTTCAAAACTAATCGCCTTTTTGGATTTAAAAGTTCTACTTTGGGAACTCTTGCTATTGATCTAAAAGGGTCGTTCCAAGATGGTTTATTTTGATTGCTTGAAAAATTTAAATTATGAACAACTTATAGTATTTTAGCTTTCGTATTATGAGCATAAAGTCAATGAACGAACTAAAACACTGATGCTTTCATAAATTTGATATGATAGTAAACGCTAAATTAGTAGAGTAAAATTTATGAGGCAGAGATATGTCATTTTTGTAACACTGTTGTTTTTTTTCTTAAATGGATTGGCCCAAGACAGCATCGTTGACCAGGAAGTTAAAGTAAACCAACAGTTTTGGTTGGATTATAATTTTAAAAATCAGCTAAATGAACATCAATCGTTAAGCACACAGGTAGGATTTAGAAAAATAACGCCTCAAATTTATAATCGGTTTTTAGTCATATCTACTTTAGATATTGAGAACCGTAAAAAATTAATTAATTTAAATAATGAGAAACCATTAATTGACTCCTACCATTTAGGAGCAGGTTTGATATATACAGACAATATTGGGAAGAATGATAATTTCGAATTGCGCTTAATTCAAGGATTTAAGTTTGATATACCTACCATAAAAGCAATTACCTTAACCAATTATATTAGAGCCGAAGAGCGCTTTCAAAACGCTTTTGACAATTCTGGCTGGACAAGTGCTTTTAGGTTGCGTTATAAAGTATCCACCGTTTTAGATTGGAAAAAACACTATCTAACATTCGCAAAAGGGTTATACCTACCAATGGAAGCTGAATTCTTTTTTAACTTAAAAAAGGCAGACCGATTTAATGATGTGATACGATTGTCTCCGGGAATCGGTTATAAACTGGACAATAATTGGAAATTTGAATTGCATGCCATTTTTAACAGCTCCAAGAACTTAACGGAAACTAATAATAACTCCAGTGATTTTATTTTAAGGCTACGTGTATTTAATGGTGGTGCCAAAAATAAAATTTTAAATCCAAGCGAAATCGACGATTAACTGACCTTTTTAATCAATGCTATTAGTTTCTCATTGGATTATTCCTTTTTCACCTTTTTAATCAAGAATTTAGCAAGTGAGATGAGGAATATCCCAATAGGCAGAATGGTCAATTCCCAATAATATTGGCCAGAAGCTCGATATACATCTCCAATAAATAAAACAACCAAAGTGGTTAAAACCGTATCCCATAGAATTAACTTCAATTGGGTAAAACTTTCCACGTGTAACCATTTAGGGGAAATGTTATCCACCATATTCGTGATCCTCGAAGGTTTAGGAAAGAAAAGCTGGGAAAAACCTAAAGAAAAAATAAGAAAAAGAAAACCTACCAAAAAAACATCTAAAGCCTGAAAAAGCATTAATCCAGGTCTTGTTTCCGAAAGTATTTGTCCTTTTGCGATTCCTATAATGCCAGATGTAGCTTCATAGACACCCAAGCCTATAAACACAATGGCAATGATGAATGTGGTTATAATGGGAACTCCAATAATGAATTTAAATACTGTCTTCATAATTTAATTCAGTTAGTTAGTTAAATTTCCAGCCAAAGCCACTGTTAAAAATATAATCAAAATCATTTCCGACAATAGCTGGTTGGTTGTCATAATTTAAGGTAAACCCAAATTTAATATAAAAATCCAATGGTAAATCGTATTTAAGTGTTATATCATAATCCGATCGAAATCTGCCTTTTTCTGATAAACTGGTAAAGAAATCAAAACCTGATATTATAGAAATATCCTCAAAGTCGAACATATTAAAACTAGCGGCAAACACTGCTTCAGTTGATGTTTTATTTAAGTCCGTATTCACATAGTTCTCAATATTATAGGTAAAACCAAGACTTAAGCCTAAATACAATTTATTACTGCTAAAAATAAACCTACCAAAACCTATGCTAGGACTTATCCTTCCTTCCAAAGCTTGCTCCGTATTGGACAGATAAGAGACATCTCCCAATAAATACCATTTTCTAGGTAAAATACGTATCAGTTCTAATCCGGCATCCGTTCTTTTTGTAACAGCCGCGTCATCTTGTGTGGCATTTAAAACACTAATATCTCCAGAAAACAACCATAATCTATCAATATAGTTTAGTGTTCCATTAATGGTAAACTGAGCGTTATCATTTGATTTGGTAAAGTTAAATCCAAAATCTATAGATCCTCTGACACGTCTCAAGAATTTATCATCTATCTCGGTTAAGCCGACGACTTCTTCCAATTGATAACGTTCAACGGTATTGTCTTCTAAAGTAAGTACTAATCCTTGCTTATCTGTTCTTATATTTCCAAAACGACGCCTTCCATCCGTAAGTAGTACCAGACATTTTCGCTGAATGAAAAGACCATTGACCTTATTGAATTCGATTTTAAAATCCTTATCACTATATGAGGTTTTTAATGTTAAAACACCTTTTGTCAATGATTTAACTTCGCCTGCCAATACATCGTTATTCTTTAATTGAATCGTATCGTTTTGAGCAGATAACACAGAGCCTATCAATAAGACCATAATTATTAAGTATGTGTTCACGTTAATCATACGAGTTATTAAGTTTCCCTCCCAGAATGTTAACTTTCATCTAAGTTAGATCCTTGTTTCGCACTGGAAATGTGACGCTGTCACGTGGAATTTTAAAGATTATATGCATTATGTTCAAACCCGCTATTATTCTTTTTCAAACATGGCAATATTCAGTTTTCCATTGAGGATTTTCTTAGAATCATTTCCTAATTTCCTATAAAGTTTTATCACGCTGATTTCATCAATATCCAACATTTTCAATCGATCCCATTTTACCAAAACCACATCACCAGCCGTAGGATTTGGTGCACTTGGGATAAAGACCACATTCAGTTGGTCATCAATACGCTCCATTAAAAACCCGATCTGCCAGACCTCTTCGATATTTACCAACACGACGTCTTTTGAATATTTAGAATCCAATCCAGCTGCGGCTTCAGTCATTCCTTTTATCAAGGTATATCCTGGAATATTTGATAGAATATGATCTTCAACCCAATCTTTTAAACGGTTGGCATTTTTTGCCTTTGCAAAAATACCTGCAATAAAACATAAAATGACCAACAATATTATAGCAATAAATCTTGAAGCCATTTCTTCCCCAAAGAAAGAAACATTGATTTTGTCTGCAACAGGAGCAACTATTTTTCTAAAAGTGACAACTATCTTTACAAGCAATAAAATCACTAAAAAAATGGGAATAATAAAAAATAAGCCACCAATGATGGTTGTTTTTATAAAGGATATAATTCGTTTCATTTGAAAATGGTATTAAAATTTAGTCAAAAAGAACAATCCGATTATTCAAATCATTGGATCGTATGAGCACTCTTCCATATTAACAAATTCTAAATGGTCTCATCTTTCAAAAAGCTGAAGACCATACAATCCCAAAGGTGTCTGTGTCACCTCCAATATCATTTAGGGTTTGAGAACGCATATAAAGCACCTTTAAGGCCTGTTTTTTCGTTATGGGCAGTCCGCACGACAGTGATGCCAAAACATCTTCTCTCTCGTCCCTATTCGGTTGATTATTTACTAATGATTCCCCCAGCAAACCGGACCCTAGGCTCAACGAAGCCCAGATACCATGATTAAATCGTCGAATAAGATGTGTTTGCATTGCAAAAACTGGATGTTGCTCTCTCGTGCCTCCATTAAAAAAATCAGTGTTATCTGTAAATAGATACAAGGATGCGGTTAACTCATAGGACCAATTTCTCCACGTATGTACGAATCCAGCCTGTGGTCGGAATACAAAACGGTTTTGCCCCAAATTGAGCAGCTTATCATTATAATATTGTCCTAAAGGAAGTGTTACAGAGAGAGATACACCAACGATGGTATATACAGGATGGGTCATTAAATATTCGTGCATTCCTTTAGGTTCCATTGCTGAAGGCCCTAGAACATTGACTGATAGCCGTACGCGCGGGTCGGAAAATCCATTTCGCTTTACCGATGTTGGATTTCCTGCTAAAACCCCTTCCCATTGCGCTATGGAATAAGGAACCCGCACATCAACCCGGGCTAATTTTTTTCCAATCCTAAATGGGCGGACATACTCTATTATAATATTGTTGACATCTACTGAAGCATTTTCTACATCCAGCACAGGATCAAAGAATATATTTCCATTGGTATAACTATAACCCACCCCTATAAAATTGCTTTTTAAAGGCAAAGGAGTCCATCGCCTCGGTTCAATATCTTGTGATATGGCCTCCAAACCAAATAAAAATAATATACATACAAGCAACAATGAAGTTTTCACGGAAAATAGTATTGGTCGATGGTTATATCGTTTTTAATGTACTTTTAAATAGAATTATTTCTTTGGTTCTTCTAAAGTATGAATTAACATCTCAACATATTTTACGGCGGCTTTAGCAGCAGCATCCGAATCATCTAAACTTGAAGTGACTACTGCAACCAATTGGTTCTCATCCGATTCTTCAAGATTATAGGCTACAGTTTCTAACACATAATCAGTTTCTACACTTGTGGACGTAGAAGTTGGTATAAAGCCTCCAAACGAATTGTAGTAAGATCCATAAGAATAAGGATAGCTATAATAATTATAAAATCCACCATAATAACCTGGGTAATAGGGACCATAGGATCCACCGACGTAAATGCCATTGGCGGTTGTTCTAACGGTTTCTTTTTTGTCTTTTATAACCGTTAAGATAACTGCATCATAGCCTTCACTTTTCATCAGGCTTTTAACCAATGCCAAACGCTCTTCAGTCATTTCTATTTCTGGATGTAGTTGCGGAGCCTTGTGGTAACTCTCGCTGGCTTTTATGCCTCGTGCCCGCAATGCATCGGCGATTTCTCTTTCAAATACATAACGCGCTTCGTTATTTGCGGTGCGTGCAATGACAAGCACATTCTTTGTCTTAAAAATATCTACCACAGAATCGTTGGCTTTCCACGCATCCAAAACTTTGGAACTTGAGCAATTTTGAAATAATGTAAAAACAAATGCTAATAGGATAAAATAATAAGTGGTTTTCATGTGTTATTTAGTTTTGTGTATTTTCTGTTATTTTTTATTTTGATTATTTTCAAGATTCTAATAGCATTATTTAAAAAGCTTCTTCAATTCCAAAATAAATACCCGTAGTACCATCTCTCCCTATACCTATGTCCATTCTTAAATTCACATTTTCTTTTTTATTGAACAGATAGCGAAGGCCACCTCCAAAACTATGTTTCAATTCAGACAAATTTAGATCGGTAATTTCCTCACTAACATCACCGATACCCACAAATGCCACGAAGCCTAATCGTTTCGTAAAATACTGACGGAATTCAGTTTGCAAAGACACGTAATTATCATCCCTGTATCTGCCCTGAAAATACCCTCGCATGCGTTGATGACCACCTAGGGCAGGTAATTCATAAAAAGGTGCATTACCGCTTACATTTTTTATATAAAGTTCTGTTGCTAAAATTGATTTTTTGAACAACTTTTTATAAAATCTCACGTCAAGTTCAAAAGTGGTGAATGTATAATCACTTGGTTCGGTATAGGCTATAAATTTCATATATTGATAATGACCGGAAGTAGGATAAAACAAATTATCCCGTCTATCCCAAACTAGATTGAGACCAACTCCAAACAGATTACCACCTTGATACCCATTGAATGTTTCGTTAATTAAAAACTGATTGTTTTGAACATCCACAATATCCGTATGCCTATAATCAAGGATAAAACCAGAACGATCAGAAAAGAACAACAAAGGAGGCACTTGTACTTCTAGTTGGATATTAACGTCTTCCCTAAAATAGGCTTCCGTTCCTGTTTCTACAGTTTCATTGCCAACTCCCCAAAATTTATCCAAGGTATAACCAAATGACATTGGCATTTGAATGACAAGGTTATTTGAATTAAAATAGATACTTGGGTTGACGGAAAATTTGTATTGTTTATTGGTTGTATAAAAAGCACCAAATCCGACTTTGGAAGGCCTTAAACCATCCCCCTGCTTCTGTGTATAGAATAGAAATATGCCTCCCGCACCAATTGCGGCTTGGGTCTCTGGCGTATAAAAGGCATAGGGATACCCATTAAATGTCACTTTTTTGGTTTCTGTACTGTCTTTACCACGTACCAAAAGAGAGTCAATGATTTTTCTTCCATCTTGGCAATATCCTAGAGTTGGAAGCGAAATCATTACGATGAGAAGAATCTTTTTAATCACTATGTTTTGGGTGGTTATAAAATGATTTCAATTCAATTAATTTTAGTCATTTGGTACATACGTAAAATGCTGTCCTCCTAAAGAGGCCTCATACATTAATCCGCCTTTGGTTTGTGTAAAAACTGCGACGCCACCAGCATAAGACATATCGGCAGATGCACCTTCTGTAATAGCAACAGCTGACGCCTGTGCATCAAATTTTAAGTTACCGTTTGTAAAATTTTCAAACGCTTCTTCATTCTCAAAGAAGATGACTTCACTATATTGTTGTCCTCCTAATTGCAATCCAATTGAAGCTTGTTTTAATTTTGATGTTCCTACTGGGTTGTGATCTTTATAGACAATGCCATTGCCAGCTGCTCCACCAATTCCAATACCTGCTTTGGTAATATTTGGAAAAACAGCATATGCAAATGCTTTATTTTTGAAAGTCTCTAGTTTTGGTGTCAATACTATCATCTCCGACAATGCTGTATCAGCATTTTTCTTCAGTTCAGGATTCCAACCACCAGTTTGAGCTTCGATCGCTACGGTACATACTATACTTAGTACAAAAATTATATTCTTCATTGTTTTTTAAACTTATAATAAAAATCGCCAATTCGCTGAAAGCAATAGCGATTTGCGATCGCCAATAATTCCGCCTTCTGCTCGGAAAATCCAATTTTTATTCAATTGAAATTGTCCCCCTACAACACCATTCCATTCCTGTTTTGTGCGCTTGTCCAGTCCATACCGTATAACCGCAGAACCATCTGCTGCACCAATGGCATCTACTAGTGGCCCTAATGTTTGATCGGCAATTGCTTTTTGTGCAATGGTTGCCGTATTGTTATACCAATCATCATAAGTTGCCACAATTTGATCGGCACGATCCCAAGTTTCAGATGGGAGTGCATCAGCCAGTTTTATTTCTCCAACCGTTTCTGAACCTAATGAGACATGCATGGCTCCTACCCAAAGACCAATATTCCGATATGGCTTGGTACTATTCACAAAGTTGTGCCCCAATCTTGCGCCAAAGGTTCTGACCTCTACAGCTTTATCCAACAATTCGGGTTTGTTCCAAGTTATATTGGCATCTAAAGCTAACCAGACAGGACCGAGACCACCTCCTACTGTCAATCCAAATCCATTTGAAGTTATTTCTTGCTCGACAACTGATTTTAATTCGATAGGAAATGTTAGATTTACTTCAGTGGTGGACGTTCCTCTTCCAAATAATCCGTAGACATTTAGAAATGGAAGCACCCAAACGTCGGGCCTTACCATTATGGTATGCGCAGAACTGTAATTATCACCAAACTCTATAAAGTCAACTCCGGTAAGGGGAATGTCTAAATCATTCGTTTTAATGCCAAGACGCATGTTGTCGATAATCAGACCTTGTTTTATATAAAGATAATTGACCATAACTCCCGTTGGATATGGAATATCGAAACCTTTTTGGTAGATTTTTTGACCCCAAATCGGAAACACATTGTCATATTTTACCTGTTTGAGACTGTCTCTATAGGCCTCGTGAATTTCCTTAACTTTTGTGGTGGGATATTGCGCATGCACTTGCTGTATAAACAAAGTGAATGCAAACACTATCCATAATTTTGATTTGTCCATAATGATTTGTTTCTTTTATTCTTGGGTATTTTCTTTGGTTTTGGCCGCTCCTATGGGGATGTTTAACTTAAGAAACCAAGAACTGTTATTCGTGCCCGATACATTTTTATAAACATTGGCAAAACCATAATAATATTTCACACCAACGGTCATGCCTGTTTCGGCCATTAATCTGTATCCTGTGCCGACCGTAAATCCTGCATCTAGACGGTTGATCTTATCTTTATTAAAGTCCTTAATTTTGATGGTTCGATCATCATTATCTGAATTAAACTCAACCCAAGATTTGTACATCAAACTAAATTGAGGTCCAGCTTCCAAATACATTCTATTTTGGAAATTGTATTTGATTAGGGCGGGTACCATGAAATAATTAATGTTTTGGCTATAGGTGCCTTCTTCAGGTTGCGGTGCAACCTCAAGAAATGCCAAATCATTGGATGTCAATTCATCATCACCCATTTTTCCCTTTACCAACACACCTGTGTACAGGTTCCATTGATTTTTCAAGCGTATATCAAAATAAAATCCCAGATTGAAGGATGATAAGCGTTTATCGGCTTCCAATTCTGAAATGCTCGACCAGTTAAAGCCACCTTCGAGTCCAAATTCCAAACCGTCTGAATTCAATTTGTCACCAAATAGCACCGATAATAAAACCTGTGATTGTGCATTGAACCCTATGAGCATCATTACGATTACTATACTATTTTTTATCTTCATCATTTATTCGGATTGCTTAAATACTATTTGAGTTTTATTTTTCCTTGTTTTCAAAACTTTTAGTAATTGCTTTGACATATTGTCCAGCTGCACTTGATGTGTTTTCAGGATCTTCAATTTTTGAAGTCACTACGGCCACCAATTGTTTTTCATCTGATTCCTCAAGGTCATAAATAACAGTCTCCAGAACATAGTTTTTTGAAGTGCTTGTTGTAAAAGTTGCCGGTTCATAAACTCCGAGTGTTGAGTAAGACATTGGATGGTGATAATACCCATAAAACCCTCCATAATACCTCGGGTAGTATCCATAATAGTTGCCACCTGCATAACCGCCACCATCTTGAGTTGTTTTAGTCAATTCTTGCACGTCTTTGACAACTGTTAGCACAACAGCATTATAACCTTCATTTTCTAATGTGGTTATGATTTCAGATCTTCTTTCCTCGGTCACTTCTTGATCTGGATTTAGCTTTGGAAATTTTGTAAAACTGGCCGTAGCTTTCATGCCTTTTGCGGTTAGCTGTTTTACAATCTCGTTCTCAAAGGCAATCCGTGCTTGTGTATTTGCTGTTCGCGCAATGACAATGAAGTTATTGTCTTTAACACTGTCTGCATTATCTGCTTTCCAAGAGTTCAATACTTTTACACTCGAACAGCCACTGAATATTAGGAGGAGCGTTAGGCTTAAAATTAAATTGATAGAATTTTTCATTTGTTATGATATGTTTAGAATTGTTAATGTTAAAATACGCTACTAAAGTTTGCCTGTATCTAATGACTAGAAAAGGGCTAACGGGTGTTGAATTTAATATTAGATCATGTTTAATACTTATAATTAATAAGGTTGCTAACATTCATTTAAAATGAATATCCAAACGAAATACCGTATCTCAATGTTAATAAATTTAATTTGGAACTTCTATTGACAGAACTAAATCTAAAATCGCCATCCAAGAAATCGAAAATGTGATAGTTTTCCATAGCCTCATTCAAGTCTTCATAAAATTCGTCAGGTAAATCTTTTTTATTCTCAAACGAAATATTATAAGCACCTCTTCCGGGACCTGCAATTAAAAAATCTATCGAAAACTTATCAGATATAGGTAATTTGTATCCAACCATTAACCCAATTGAAGTTATCTTAATATCGGCATCAAATTCTATATCAAAAGTTTCAAGGGCATCATTGATATATCTCCCTTCGAGGTCCGTTTGATACTGCGAATATTTTAAATACGCACCAAAATAAAACCCCTTCATGGCAGCGTTCCCACTATTATTCAAATAGTAACGTACTTCAGGAATTATTTTAAATCCTGAATACAAAATTTTGTTCGTTTTTATTTGCTCTGTATCCAGGCCAGACAGACTAATAATTCCGTTTTCTCCTTTATAACCCACGCCTAAAGTTACAGATACATGCTCACCCACTAGTCGCTCATATCTCATCTGGAATGCACCATTCATTAAATCCGATACTACAAGGTCTATTTCGTTTTTTTTGATGTTTTCTACTTGAAGATCCTGGCTTTGGATGTTGACGATCGCAAAAATAGAAATGACGGAAAGGATTAGATTCTTCATATGTTTTTAGTCGTTAATTAGTTCATACTAAATTAAATAAATTGAATATGACATTTCACATGTTTACCAAAAAAGGATTGAAAATCAACTAATTTAGCGATGCTTTTCTTTTTTAATTTGCTCCAACCATCACTATCAAAAGCATGTAATCTCTTTCCTCATATACACCACTATTTCTTTTGAGATAGCGGAAGGAACGAGTATTGTGGCAAATAATAGCCTTCAATGGTTTCAGCTTTTCTCACCAAATCCATCATGGCAATCCACAAAATAGTGCCCTCTTCTCCCAACAAGTCTATACTATCTTGAAGCTCTACTTGATATTGCAACGGACTTTCTGACCAAGTGGTGAACATTAATACCGGTTGATCCAATCCAATCACCCCCTTAAATACTCTAAATCCACTTTTAACTCCTTTATTCTTGTAAAGATTTTTCCATGCCAGAAGTATGTCTTCCGCTAATTTTTCTGTTCCAGGTTCAAAATGTAAATAATTCCATCTGCGGTAGGGCGCTTCATCGAGCCAGACTTTTCCGTCAGGTACGTAAGATAATTCAGGTTCGTATTTTATAACATAATAGTTGTAGCTTTCAATGCTTTCGTTTAAATCGTCCCAAATTAAATCGAACTTGGCAGATTTTTCTTCTCCTCTAATAAAGGTTTTTAAACCTCCATTGATATCTTCCATGCTGTTTAATTGAGCGACGTGCGAATAACTATTGTCGTCCTGTATTTGTGTCATGTAATTGACATGTTTCACTTTATTATCGGTTAAAAATTGAGCTAAATCAATTAGTGAAGTTTCATATTCTGCAGCCTTGGAAGGCTTTACAACGTCTTCTCTCACCAATAAATAGTTCAACTCCTTATCAGAAATTTGAGCAAATGCCGCTTGAAATCCGATTATAAAAAGCATTGCTGTCGTTAAATTTATTTTTTTCATCATACGTGTTTTAATATGGTTTATTTAACAGTGTAATTTTTACCTTCGAGACAGACTTCAAAGGCTTTTCTAAATCCTTCTTCCAAATCTTTATTGGCCGTTGCGGCTTGATTATTGGCTTGGTTTTGTTCAGAGGCTTGTACCATCTTACCCCTTCTATGACCCAACACCGCTCCACTTACTGCTCCAATGGCAGCACCTTTTCCTGCATCACCTGATATAGCTCCAATGGCAACACCTACTGCTGCACCTCCTGCTGCTCCTTTTACTGCGGAACCATCTGGACCTGTCTCCACTTGCTTTGCCTGAACAACAGTTGGGTTAATTGGATCATAGGACGATTGTTGAACAGCCCAAGTATAACATTCGGACATATCTTTTTCTTGTTGTTCAGGAGTCTGGTCTTTCGCAGGGAATACATATACTCCCATTTTTTTTGCAACCGCTTCCCCAGCGCTTTGAGCAAATGTATTTGTAGAAAGGCTTATAAAAAGTATTGCTAGCCCAACTGTTGATATTAGTTTTTTCATAATATTTATTTTTAATTAATTACCGAATTCACCAATCATTGGTATGCCTTCAAAAATAGCAGCTCTAATTTGTGTTAGGATGTATTCTTCCAATTGAAAAAACTGCGCAGCCACTTTTGAGCCAGAAGTTTTCTTGACTTTCTTATAATATTGGCCTATCAGATTATCTGTCCCTTTTTGAAGGGAAATCATATTGGCTATGACTTCATCGTATTTTGCACTATCAAGATTATTGTAATTCTCTACATAATCCACTAATACTGCCACCCTCTTTTTGCCAAGTTCCTTTCGCTTGGTTTCATATTCATCATACAATGTCCAGAAAGCGTCCCCTGCATCAGGGCCAATAAAATCTGCCATGATGGCTTTTTTCTCCATTCCAAAAATGGATTGGATAAGGTCTGTTTCTTCCTTATTTGATTGAGCATTAATGGTTTGTCCAAAAAGAGCTAGGACAAAAAGTACATTAAAAAAATTTAAGAATTTGTTTTTCATTTTTTATGGTTTTATGATTTATTTATTTAATTGATTTTTATTTGTTTAATTTGTTTCTTATTAATCTTTTAACAATTCCAACGGAGGATTTTTGCTTCGCTGCTAAATGAGCGGGTTGGACGGTTAGATCCAGCCAGCGTGGTTAAGAATCGAAGTTGAGTTACTTCACCTTGACCATCTTTGGCTCGGTCCACGAACCGTCCAGCGCGGCTTCGGCTGGCCAGTAAAGGCGCATATAGACGGCAAACGGTCCCTTCGGTGCGGGCAGCCAGTTCGATTCCTTGTCCTTTCCGGGGGATTCATTCTGGATGTAGATCGTGAGTCCGCCATCGGCATCTTTCGTCATATTTGGGATCATCGGTGAATTGATGAGGTAACGGTCGATTGGATTGTCCACCAGCAGGCTCTGCGGCAGCTCATACATCGTCAGTGACCAGAAGGCGTGAACCGGAGGATACTGATCGGCAGCAAAGTGGATAGTATAGCGATTGGCGCCGTTAAGTGCCTCTCCTTCGCTGTCAACTCGATACGCCGGATACATTGCTTCCTCTTTGGCGTTGCCGTAGATTCCGATTGTGCCGAGCCAGCGGTTCAAGTAGTTGTCCTTCAGATATTCGCGGCTACCAAAAAGATCACCCGAGGTAAGCTTCCCTTCGGTAAATTCTTTTACACCCCCGGCAAAAGCTTGCAAGGCTTCGGCGCGACCTTTCTCAATGGCGGTCTTCACTTCAGGCGATAACTTCGAGGGGTCGAAGGTCTTGCCACCCTCTATGCCAATCTTGGCGAAGCGTTCCCTGAGGGCTACTTCACTCGGCACAGTCGGGCTATAGCCCAATACGAAGTTCATGATATTAAAGAACTCTAGAGAAGTCCTCTGCTCTTCCTTGCTCGGTGGCTTGATAAAATCCACCACAGGCGAAGTGGGAGGTGGTGTTGTACCCAGGAATGCGGACAGAGGCTGCACCTTGTACTGGTCTTGGATCTTCACGACGTTGTCCATATCGGTAGGATTAAACAACTGCGTGCGAATCGCGAGAACGCCGAAGTCCGTATCGGAGGAGTACACCTTCTTGATGCCCTCGGGCGTCTGGCCCTTCCAGCTCGGTCCGACCACCATGATGTTGCCAGCATCGTTGCCAGTTGTTCTTGAACCCGCGTAACCGATGATGTAGGTGTAGGCATCCCATATCTGGACGTCGTAGTAGCGCTTTTTCTCGATCACCGGCAACGAAATTACGATTGGCTCGGCGCGTAAATCCAGGCCCATCCAGGAATAGGGCGTATCAGAATTGGCTGTCTGCACCGCAATATCGGCCGGCGTATAGACCTTGTGGATGTTCTTTATATTATTCCAAGGCGCCATGTACTCAGGATTGTCCTTGTCCACGTAGTAGGAGTACTGGATACGGTAGTTATCCACCATCGGGTAGCCGTAGATGTAGGCTTCCTTGGCGATGGCAGTTATAGAATCTAGAGACATCTCGGTAGAGGCTTCAGTTTCCTTTTTGTCTTTCTTGTCGTTGCAGGACATAGCGAGAAAAAGTGCCAGCAAAGTTGTTAGAAGTATGGGATTTGTTTTTTTCATAAGTTTTTGAATTTTATTCTTAATCCTTAAAGTTGATTTTCATATCAAACATAATTGAGACATTTTTATTAGTTGTAATTTTATAGATCGTAACATAGCTTCTACAAATAATCAATCCCAATTTTGCAATTCCTTATTTTTGCAGCTCGAAATCACCAGGAATCCATGTTTGGTCAAACCAAGGCTCAAGCGGGCCGTATAATCTAAAGGCCACAAAAAATCCTTTACCCTCTTTAGATTGAAGCCAGTTCGCTTCTTTACCTTTAGGGGCATTGTTTTTTGGCCCTACATAAATTGTTATAGATCCATCTTCGTTCTTTACAAGTGGCGTTCTTTGACTACTTATACTTGGAAATTGTTGATCGGTCTGCAACATGGAACGTGTTTGTGGATCGTACATCACAATAGACCAAAATTCTTTTGCAGGCGCATTAGCCGGGATGTTTAGCGTATAATTTTTATTTCCATCAAGATAATCTCCTTTTGAATCCAACATGGCATAGGCATATTGAGACCCTAGACCAACCATTTTTAACACCATGGCAGGGGTGTTTACGGTAGCTCCGTAAAAATATCTTGTTCTTGCATCTAAATAACGACCTCCGTTTCCATCATTTTTTAACCATTCATAATTTCCTCCCATAAAACCTGCTTCCCAATGCCCGGTTTTAAAAATAGCGGCCTCTTTCTCCCTGGATCTAAAAAGAATAGCTCGTGCAGTGGCATTACCTACTGCTACTGCATCGGTCAATATTTTTTTCATTCTTTCGTCAGGGTTAAAAGGCTTGCCTTTTTCAATCCCAATACTTGCAAAAAGTCCTCTTAATTCTGGATCAAGGAGGCCTATAGGCTCACGCTGAATCACTTCATTCAACTCATGATAAAAATCATAGTTGTTCGCATGGATTGTATTAAACTCTTTATCAGATACGTTGATAAACTCCATGGCTGGCTGATTATCTTTATCCTTTAAGGGATAAATTTTTAAGCCATCACGAAACATTTTTTTCGATACATCCGTTTTTCCATCCACCAAAAACCCTCTTAAGATAATCCAATTGACATAACTGGTTGATGTCGCCACAAAATAACCTTCAGGCGTTTCCCCTTTGTAATCTGGAGGGAGGATTAAATATTTACCGCCTTTACCTCTGTCCGGTCCAGGTCCGCCCATATCTATCACGAATCTAAAATAGGCATCATTGACCGTTCCTGGGCCAGAACCCGCTGGCACTTCTACCACCATGGGCCCATCTTCTTTGAGATTTACAAAGGCTGAAACATATACGGTACTCGTGTTCCCTGTTAAAAACAAAGGTTTTGAATCTAGCAAATCATCAAAAATGGCTACTTTGTTGAAGTTGTTGGCACCAACGCTATTGAATCCCAAATGAAGACCTTCAACAGAAGTTGCAGGAATTCCATTTAAAAATGTCTCCACCCCTCGCATAAAATCAAGATTGTCATATAGCAGTTTTGTGGTTTCATCGGATGGGAGAGCGTCAAAAAAGTTTAAGGTCCCTATTCTGGTTTCCACCTTATCCGGCGTGAGGATGTTATCCGGAACTGGCGTATTATACTTCGCCTTAATCGATTCGAGTGAGTTCGCTTCATCAGTCTTAAGTTCAGTTTCTTCTCCTTCTTTAGGACCTTGGCAGCTCATAGCCAAAAGAGAAAGAAGCAATATTGAAATGCTCAATGTGTGTCGTAATTTCATAATAATTCTGTTTTTAGTGAATTTTCTTTTAAATTATAGCGGTTGATTTCGATGTACTGCAATCTATTTTCCAACTCACCAATAACCGGGATACTATCCAAAATGACCGTAGTTACTTTGCTTACAATATAGCTGTCAATTAACTTATCTGTGCAGGTTTGAAGGCTTATCATTTCGTTTAGATTTTTTTTAATAGTATTCAGTCTACTTCGCACCGGTTGGAAACAACAGTGTAAACTGTGCTCTAAAACCCCAATCAGAACCGTTACCATTTCCGTAGGGAATACGAGGGCCAGCAGCAATTTGTGCTCTTTGTTTTCCTAAAGCAATTACTTTTGATCCTCCAATATTGATGGTTCCCGTTGTTGCATCTGCATCCCAATTTTGGGATACTTCAGTATTTAAACTTATGGCGTAACCTCCAGGGAAGTTTTGAGCAAGAAAAGGTTGAAAAAAAGTATTGTTAATGTCCGCGCGGTCATCACTACCTGCTACAGACCAGACATGATTGACCAAAAGTCCTACTGTGATTTTTCCAATTTGCTTTAAACCTACCGCCGTTGGCCCTAAACCAAATTTTTCAGATCCTAATAAATCGTCGGTAGCCGTTGGTATGGAAAGCACTGGACCTACACCCCAAATAAGACCACCGGAAGTTGGTGCTTTAGGCGAAAAGAATCCACTTAAAGTCACATCACCAAGACCAAATTGGTTGCCGCTTTCCCCAAAAATGTCTGTTTGAGAAATAACCGGTAAAATCACCCTGGTTATTAAATTCCAGTCTTCACTAATACCCATAGGAATTACGGGTTGAATATTCACCACAACACGAGAACCATCACTAGGCCCGTAACCAAAGTCAAAATTCCCTTGGAAAGGAACGCTAATAAGGCTAGCTATTGGATTTTGAAGTTGCTTTGCCAGAGCATCAGCATCAGTGGTGCTGGTTGTAGGCTCGTCTTGAGCGAATGCAACAGTCACCATCAAAAAGGCAATAGATTTAAGTACTATGTTTTTCATCTTTCTTTGATTAGTTTTAAATTAATTCTCTCCGATAGTTATATATTACAGGTGAACACTGTTTTTTAATTTCCTAAATCGCCCTAGGCTTTGATACTATTATAGGTTGAAACCAAAACGCACGACAGCGCCGAAGGTGTCAACATCATACAAAAAACGATCAGAACCATTTCCATTATCGTAATCAATTCCAATCACACGGTAACCCAAAGTTGTATAGAATAGCTTTGAAAATCGATAACCAAAATCGGCCTGCATCTGCCAGGTAAAATCCGAACCAATGCCGAAGCCTCCAAAATCACCACGGACTTTGTAAATCCATTTATCGTTAATCATTCCTTGTGTGCGGGCCACAATCACTGGATCTACCCACGTTTCATCGGTTGAGGCATTACGGTCATTGAGGAGGGTTTTGGTATTGATTTCCATATCCAAGCTCACTAATCTTAAAGCAACTCCTGCATCAAGCCAAGGTGTTACACGTCTTAAGCCTGCCACTTCCCAAGCTAATTGTTGCATGGTGACATCGCCACCGGTAATGAATTGACCTGTCTTTATATCTTGACCCAACTTCATATACAGCACGTCAGAACTTACGGTCCATGTATCATTGGTAGCTTCCATATATAGCATAGCCCCTATTTTAAGATGTCCAAAAATATCACCTACATTGGCATCTACTTCAACTGGGGGAAGCACATCACCTATCCCGGTTGTACCACTCATGTTTGGTAACATCATATAGGGTTCTATAGTAAAATTCCAGCCACTTTGACTATCCTCTGTACTTGTTGTTTCCTGTGCGTGCAGGTTTAGAGCGGTTATGAAGAATAACACTGAAACTATTGAGGATAACTTAAAATGATTTTTCATAATTGATAATTTTAATTGAAACAGTTTTTAGTATTTGGTGTTGAACTTTCATCATTGGTAACGACCCGGACAACCCCATCATTTGATTATTTTTTTTAATTCAAAGGTTCCTTTACACACATTATTTGCTTGCATATACCTTTCTATCATTTAATGGTTGTGTTGGTCTAAAGTTGTTTCTCGGCATTAAATCGGCAATAGCCTTCACTTGTGCAGGAGAAATCATAATTGGTTTCTTAAAGATGAACCAATTTACAGCTTCTGTACACGGAGGTGTTGTCAACGATCCTTTGTAATAATAATGATCAAACTCACTTAATAAATATTTAGAAAAACTATGCGCTTGTCCAATTGTTTTTGTCTCCCCTGGTTGAACAGGTAGATAAGATTCAATAAAATCAAAGGCATCGCTTTCTTTTCCTTCAGAAACCATAACAGCAAATACAACGAATTCTTTATCATCACTCACATGTACCATGTGTATGACAAGGGGAAAATGACTTCCGTTTATCGTATGTTCTGATGCCGCATGAAAATGAAACTGCGCTAGGTTATAGCGCTTAGCTCCAAAAGTGACGAAGTTGTCTTTGTCCTCAAAATTATATTGAATGGCGTGACCATTATTTGTAACATCATGTATCATTGTGGAAGCATGATAATTGATATCAGACGCTTTTAAACCGGTTGCTTTGGACACCGTTTCCGCAGTTACAATATCGATTGGGGATTGATGATTTCCACCACAAGAGGATTCTTTTACAAGTTCGGCCCAATGCTCTGGACTTGTTTCACCATCATAACTCCAATGTTTTGGTGCTTCTTTTGTTTCTTCCACCACAGTTTCTGTCTCCATTTCTGTGGCGCCTTCTGTTTTCTTTTCATCCTTACATGACACAGCAAACATCATAGCTATGATAACATATACCGATACTAATTTTTTCATTGTTATGTGTTTTTTTAATTACTTCTTTAAATTTTGAAACATTACATATTAAAACTGTGACGAACACTCATTTGCAAACGGTTGGCTGTGCCATCAGCACCATTGACATCTTCTCTCTTCCCTCTTAAATATTCAACCCCTACAAAGGTGCCCTCCATTAAATGATAAATTAAGTTGGCTGCAAAATAATTTGTGGATTCCAATGCTGAACCTGGCTGTCCGTCTGTGTTCTCCACTTCCCCATAATTATAGACCACCAAGGATGATAAGCTATCAGACCAGTAATGTTGCACTCCAAAAGTCACACCCAAATCAGTTAGTGTTTCCAATTGGCCGTTTTGGTCCAACGCCACGGATTGTCCTCCGCGATATCTACCAATTCCAGGTCCGTAGACCACTTGATAAATAAGCATGTCTTTTTTCAAGAAGTTGAATTGCCCTGATAGATTGGCGCCATATAAGGTAACATCCTCCTTTGCGCCACTATCAAATCTGTATCTTATGGAAGCTAAAAATCCAGACACTTGAATATGTCCCCAATCTTTAGTAACCCTAAAACGTCCGGTGAGGTCAGGTAGTGGGTTTTCAAATTTCCCAGCTTCCATAGGCGCTTGCCCTGTAGCGATGGATTCTTCCAATGCCACACTAAAATATGAATTGTCTGAAACGGCCTGTTTATAACGAATCATGCCATGTCTGGCAAAGGCATAGGCCGCGGGTTTTTCAAAATCCAAAGTTGGTGGAATGATATTTTCATCCATAAAGTTAGACCAAGTCTGACCTGCCAACAAACCTTTGTATTCCACATAGGCATGTCTGATGCGAAGGGAACTTCCCGAACCATAAAAATCTCCTTCAATGTATGCCCTTAAACTTTTCTCTGGATATTTGACATCTAGTTTTAGGCGTGTTTCCTTAACATTGAAATGAGTGGTCTCTCCATCAGTTCCATCTGTTGGAATTTTGGATACATCAAAGAAGTCAGGAGATCCAATGGCATCAAAATCATGTATCATATCCGTCTTAACGTAGCCACCAAAAGTAAAAATCACTGGTGTTTGAGGAATTTGCCACCACCCTGCTGGTACATCTGGAACTTCTGTGGGTATTGATTCCTGGGAAAAAGCTGTTGTACCCAATAGAATTAAGACCAATAAAGAAAGAGTCGTTTTTTTCATCAGTTTAATGTTATTTGACAATCATTCTTAAAATTTCTTGTTCTAGATTTTTCTTTACCTCCTCATATTCCTTTATCTGCTCTTTGAATCGAATCAAATCATCTCTAATGTCTTGCACCGATTTGGCACATAACATATAATCGGAACATAGTTCCCTGAAGTTTTCATCGGATAGGAAAAGAAATTCAATCTTCTCTTCAAAATCCGGAAAAATGCGAACAATAGAATGAATATCTTTTTGCATTGAATGAAATACTATAGTTTCGATCGATAAATCTACTTTAGAATACAAAAAAATATAAGTGTTATACGGTTACTTAACTGTTAAACACAAGCTGAACCTATAGCATTAAGGGGTCTATTTGAAGATATGAAGAAACCACTTTAGCCCTGTATAGGGCTAGTGGATAAAAAAAAGCATCCAGAGGACGATATCAAAACGATTTGGCCACTACGATCCCAATGACTTGTTCACTCCGCAAACAAGGTCATCAATTATGTCTGTATCCAGTAGAAATGAATTTAGATACATAGGAAGATTGTCCAGGACCATTGGATGTTTTTCCTTTAAAACATTTATGTCCTCAAGTGCTTCGCTTGTCAACCCCAGTTGCGCTTTGGCAGTCGCCTTCGCCAATGGATTTAAAAAGACATCTGAAGCCTCTATTTTATTAGCATATTGCAATGCCATGGAATATTCCTTATTCTGATAATGCACTAAAAAGAAACCAAAATAAAACCACCATGGACAGTGCGGGTTTAGTTCTAAAGATTGTGTGAGCAATTCATGTGCGCGCTTGTACTCACCAGCACATGCCATTCCAAAGCCAACGGTTCCTTTTGAAGACACAGAAGAAGGGTTAAGGGCAAGACAATATTCCATAGATTTGATTGCTTCCTCTTTCCTTTTCATGTGCAAATTTGCCCATGCATATTCCTGATGTGCGTGCTGACACTGAGGATCTATTGCAATCGCCTTTTTTGCAATTCGATAGGCCTCACCTACAGGATCTTCTATTGTAGGATACCCAAGCGAGTAACCGTCTAAATACAGTCCGGAAAGCATTGCCAAGCCAAGAGCGTATTCAGGGTCATTCGCCACTGCATTTTCCAAGGCCTGACGGGTTTTAATATACGCGTCTTTTGAATAATTCATATGGAAATAATAATTCCACAAGGCTGCATCAAAAGAATCTAAAGTTAAATTTGATGTTCGCCGGGTGTTATAATTTTCATGAATCAGGAATCCATAATAACCTCCTAGAATGGAATATACGCTTTCAGTAATTTTGTTTTGAATATCCATAAGGTTATCAATATTCAAGGCATGATTGTATGTTTGGGACCAAACCTGCCTACCTTTCAAAACTTCAATCAAGCCTACGTTTACGATAATCTCTTCAGAAGATCGTTTTACCGAGCCGTTTATTAGGTAATGGACTCCCAAATCGGTACCAATCATGCGTATGTCTTCAAGCGCGGAGGCATACTTTCGAGCAGAATGATGCGCAATAACATCAATGCTTTGAAATTTACTGAAAATACGAGTCATTTCCTCCCCAAATCCATCCACAAAGAATTGATATTCGTTTGTTGGGCATAAATTACGAAATGGAAGTACGGCAAGGGTAAGTTTTGTGCGGGAATATGAAATGGGCTGAACTATATTGGCAGCAGTGTCTTTTTGTTTGCTGGTCAAATGATTGCGAAAAACTGGTACATACGTCCCACTTACCAGCTCAATTTTTATAGCGTCCGTTTTGCCCGAGCTAGCATAATATTCTTTCAATAATCTTCTTAACCTGCCAGCATGGATTCTTACAATGGCGTCTATTTGGGGATTGAAGTCCGTTGATTTTCCCAATGCACTGACTGCGATGGTATATTCTTTTAATTCTTCGGTGCGGCAAGCGATCGTTTCTTCTACAATGAACTTTAGAAATTTTGACAACACCGACGATCGTGAAAATAAATCGCTGGAGAGAATACGATTCAACTCAACCAGGATATCGGTTTCCGAACATTCTAATGCCTTAATATTATTTTTTAATTTCGACTGCATGGTTGGTTGGTTGGTTTGCAAATCAAAAACAAAATGAACCTTATACTTTACAAAAAAATCAGACTGTTTAAAATCATTCCTTTACGATAGAAGATTTAAGGCCTTCAAATCATCGTATTTTGGTTTATTTTAACAAATATAGGAAAAAACCCATATTTTAAATACATCGCATCAATCTTATTTGCGTAATAGTCAAATGTTTATTCAAAATTAAGTTACTACTATTACACTTAAATCTGGTTGCAGCCCATTAAACTTTATTTCTATTTAGATTGTATCAATAATCTTCCAATCATCCCAAATCTTTCGATGTGAATGTGCTATGTGTGATACTATATTTCGGGATATTTAGGTCCCGTTGCATTTTTATTCCTCCACATCCTTCACAATCTTCTCAACCTTCCAGCATGAATCCTAACAAGCGCATCAACTTGTGGATAGAAATCCGTGGACTTACCCAGCGCACTTGCGGCTATGGTATATTCCTTTAATCCATCAGTGCGATCTTCCAGAGTTTCTTCCACAATAAATTTTAGAACACTTGGCAAAAAAGTTAAACGGGAAAACAAATTGCTAGAGGGGATACGTTGCAGTACCTCATGAATTTCCTTTACCATGCTTTTTGATACCTTAATATTGTCTTTTAGTTTTAAAATCATTTTCAGTTGGTTTACCAATCTAAAATACCACAATCATGTAATACACTATCGAAAAATACTAGGTCAAGCAACAAAATAATTGATGCAGTCAGTTATCAAGCGTTTAAGAAAAATCAAGTTTACTTGAACAAAAGTAATTAAAAACATCCAATCAGGAAATTATTATTTCAATTTAATTTACATATTCATAGTCATAATAACACTTTTCTATTTAACGGTTAAGTAACCGTATTACACTTATTTAGGGCAATAGTTTAATTTATTTTTGATCATTCTAAGATTTAGAAAATAACATTTGTCGGTATAAAATAAAAAAAATGTGTGGATAACCTCTTTTGAAAGAACCGTCGAATGTTTAGGGTTATTTCACTGATAATGTTGGTTTATCAGCTTTCTGTTAACAGGCATGAAATAGCACCTTTAGCAGTCCAAAAACATGTTAGTCTAACAAAATGGAAATAATATGGTAATAAATAAAAGATCGTTTAATAAATGAAAAAATGAAAAAAATGAAAAAAAAGTTTTTATTATATCTAGGGGTATGTCTACTAATAATGGCTTGTAATCCCCAAGGCGCTGAATATTACGAAGATCTTGATCTCGTTTATACCAATTATGATGATTCGTTCGAATTTGCAAATCAACGCACGTATTCAATCCCAAACCAAATTGTTAAAGTTACTGGAAATCTGGCTGAAGGAGAAGATCCTCAATTTGTGCAAGAGCCTTATAGAACGGAAATGCTAGAGAAAATTAAAAGTAACATGACAAATTTAGGATGGGAAGAAGTTGTTAATCCTGCCGATGCAGATTTGGTTTTGCTTCCTGCAGTATGGACAAATACTACCATTTACTATTGGTACGACTATTGGTGCTGGTACTATCCTTTTTACTGCGGTTATGGATGGAGTTATCCTGTTGTTACCGCGCAGACATCAGGCACATTGGTAATGACCTTGATCACCGATGGTGAAAATAGTATAGATCCAATCCGTGTTTGGACTGCTGCTGCAAATGGACTTCTTTCTGGAGCTTTCAATACGAATCGCGTAACAAAAGCCATTGATCAAGCATTTGAGCAATCACCTTATCTCGATGTTAACTAATAAATGAAATAAAATGAAAAAAATTATAACTGTTGTTGTATTAATGGTACTGTCATCTACACAAAACGTATTTTCACAACAAGATGGTTCTCAGCATGAAGGGGCTCAACAAGAAGATTATTGGTCAGTACAGTACGGGATGAGTTTTGGCACGGGAGATTTAAATGACTATATTTCAGAACCAAGCTTTCGTGGTGCTTTAATTGAATACAGAAAAGCAATTAAAGGTAATTTACTTGTCGGGTTAGATATTGGATGGAATGTTTTCTATGAAAAGAAAGATTTTGACACTTATACATCCGGAACAGTTACGGTTTCTGGTGTTCAATACCGTTCTCAAAATTTAATTCCAATAATGATTTCTGCCGATTACTTTTTTAAAACCAATACAACATTTAAACCCTATGTAGGTTTTGGTATTGGCACCATTTATACCGAACGTAATACAGATATGGGTCAATTTAGATTACAACAAAATCAATGGCATTTTGCCTTAAAACCAGAATTGGGCATGCTATATGAGGTGGCTTATAAAACAAATATAAAGCTGGCTGCAAAATATTACAACGGATTTGAAGCTGATAGTTTAGAAGGTAACCAAAATTATTTTTCAGTTAGTGCCGGAGTAACTTTTGGTTTATAAGAATCTTATGTTTCTGAAATCAAACATAGCTTAAACATCTTAATGGCATTTTTATTATTTTAATTACACATTAAATTAATGATTTCTCATTCCTATTTAACGGTTAAGTAACCGTATTACACTTATATAAGGGGCGAATGTGTATTATTTTCGGTAAATTATATTTAAATCTTAAATACCTGATTCCATGAAGTTCAATGCTACGTTAATCTCAATCTTTTTTTACATTGCCATTTTCGGTTTTGTAAGCTCTGTGTCTGCACAGGATGTTTTGCCTTTTCCTCCAGCTCCTTCGGGAAGTGAGGCAGGTCTCACAATGAAAACATCAACATACAAAAAAAGAGTAGAACCCGAGCGGCTTTCTAAAGATGCTCCCAACATTCTCATTGTGTTGATTGATGATGTTGGACCTGCCACCCCATCCACCTATGGAGGCGAAATTAATACACCAAATTTGAGTAGAGTGGCCAATTTGGGGATTTCCTATAATCGATTTCATTCCACGGCTATGTGTTCGCCTACACGGGCCTCCATACTTACGGGAAGAAATCATACGGTTGTAGGAAACGGACAGATTGCCGAATTCGCCAACGATTGGGACGGCTTTAGTGGTACCATTCCCAAAACGGCAGCCACTGTTGCCGAAGTCTTAAAAGCATATGGCTATAACACCAGTGCATTTGGAAAATGGCATAATACACCTGCAGAACAGACGACCTCAAAAGGACCATTTGATTATTGGCCGACGGGTTATGGATTTGAATATTTTTATGGTTTCTTGGCCGGTGAAGCATCCCAATACGAGCCTCACATGGTTCGTAACACAACCGTTGTTGAACACCCAAAAACCACGCAAGGCCATGATTACTATCATCTCACTGAGGATATTACAGAAGATGCCATCGGTTGGTTAAGAGAACAGCAATCTTATTCTCCTGACAAACCCTTTTTAATGTATTGGGCTCCAGGAGCAGCTCATGGACCACATCACGTCACTAAAGAGTGGGCTGATAAATATAAAGGTAAATTTGATGACGGATGGGATAAGTACCGCGAGCGCGCCTTTAAAAGACAAAAGGAACTCGGATGGATTCCACAAAATGCACAGTTAACAGAGCGAAACCCAACAATGAAAGGTTGGAATGAAATACCTGAATCTGAAAAACCTTTCCAAAGTAGATTAATGGAAGTGTACGCCGGATTTGCAGAACATACAGATTACAATGTTGGATTGCTTATTGATGAAATTGAAAAACAAGGTAAACTAGATAATACCCTGATTTTCTATATATGGGGAGATAATGGGTCTTCTGCCGAAGGACAGAATGGAACCATCAGTGAATTATTGGCACAGAACAGTATCCCGACTACCATCCAGCAGCATATCGATGCACTGGAAGAGCTGGGAGGACTTGACGTTTTAGGGTCTCCAAAAACAGACAATATGTACAATGCAGGTTGGGCGTGGGCAGGATCCACTCCCTACAGGTCAACCAAATTGGTTGCGGCACACTTCGGTGGTACACGTCAACCTATGGCTATCTCCTGGCCAAAAAATATCAAGGCTGATAAAGCGCCAAGACCACAATTTCATCATGTGATTGATATTGTACCAACAATATATGAAGCAGTTAATATCCAAACACCCATAGAAGTCAATGGTTTTCCACAGGAACCGATTGACGGTGTGAGCATGAATTATACATTTGATAATCCAAAAGCGGAAGGCACACGCAAATTGCAGTTTTTTGATATTATGGGAAGTCGCGGACTTTATTATGATGGTTGGTTTGCCTCTGCATTTGGTCTGCGAAATCCATGGGTGCCTGGACTTCCAGCTGGTGCCGCCACTTGGAACCCTGAAGAGGATACATGGGAACTATATAATATTAATGAAGATTGGAGTCAGGCAAATGACCTTTCCAAAAAAAATCCAGATAAATTGGCTGAAATGAAGAATATGTTCTTGGTGGAATCAGCAAAGTACAAAAACCTACCAATTGGAGGAGGCTTATGGTCTATCATCTATCATCCTGAAGACGCACCTGCAACGCCTTATACCGAATGGACATTTAACGGCAGAATAGAGCGTATGCCTGAATTCACAGCTCCAAAATTGGGTAAGTTCGACAATAACGTGACTATGGAAATTACTGTGCCCGAGAATGCCAATGGTGTGTTGTATGCACTGGGAGGTTTTTCAGGTGGACTCACCTGTTATGTAAAGGATGGCTATTTATGTTACGAGTATAACCTGTTTGAAATTTATCGCACCCAAATAAAATCAAAAACAAAGCTACCAACGGGAAAAGTGAACATAGACGTTATATCTAGAATGACGTCTCCTAAACGCGGTTCTGCATTAGATGTCACCCTTAAAGTGAATGGTAATGAAGTCGCTAAGGGTCAAGTACCAATTACGGCAGCAGTGGCATTTACCGCCAATGATTGTCTAGATTTTGGTAGTGATTTGGGTTCACCGGTATCCTTGGACTATTATGATGACGCACCGTTCGACTTTAATGGCACCATTGGTACTTCAAAAATATGGTATCCTAAAAAATAAACTTATTTGAGTAGTTTCTTTCACGGCTTCCTCGAGATTTTAGAATCTGAGGAAGCTGTGTTTATTTTATGAAACTGGTCTTTTCTATCACGTTCATAAAAAATCAGGCTCATTAATTCATATCCCTGAAATAATAAAGTTTGAGCTTTGCACTCCAATTTGGTGTAGATATTAATGATCTGTACTGTCGCTATTCAGAAGAACAGCTCGGATGGTCGTCTTGTATCAAACCGACTGTTTCTTTATCCAATTACTGTGTTATCCAATTACTTCTTGGTTTGCCTAAAAATTAGGCATCATCCTCTGACTGTTTTTGAGGATATCCCTTCCATATTCATCATATGTATTTTCTATGGTATGCATACAGATTCCATATATCATCTATGGACTATCCATAAGTGATATACGCTATAGATACGCTATACCTATTGTTTATTTGGCTGATATGTATTACTTTAGCATCGTTATGGCACGACAGAAAGGACTCCTTAAAATTACGGGCACCCTTGGGGATGTCAATTTTTACATCAGTAACGGTGTTGGCTATGCCCGAAAGTCTGGAGGAGGCTTTAATGGAGATGTCATAAAAACCAAAGACAGCATGGTGCGCGTACGCGAAAATGCGAATGAGTTTGGACACTGCAGCAGAGTTAAAAAGCAATTCCGGTTGGCGTTGTTTCCATTTCTAAAGGACCTCAAAGGAAAAGCGTTTCATACGCGACTGATGCAGCTGTTTTTGGAGCTCAAAGCTTTGGATGCTATGTCTGAACGTGGACAGCGCCGGGTGGCCATGGGATTGCAAAGCGCCAAAGGGAGAAGGCTGTTAGGTCAGTTTGAATTTACGCCCGACAGCTCCCTATTAAACGCAGTCTATGGCAAAGCTTCCTTTGACTGGGCTAACCAAACATTACAGGTATCGGGTTTTAACCCAAGCGGATATAAAGCACCAACATCTGCAACTCATATTGGTGTGATCTTGGGTGTTTTGGATTTTGATTTTGAGACCCTGGAATCCGGTTTTGAAGTCTCCCCTACTTATTTATTGGCGATTGAAGACGGCCTTTCCACCTTTCAACTCACACCTAAAACAATCATTCCGCCAGCACAGGTTGGGATTGCAATTTTAGGGGTACGGTATTATGAAGTTATTGAAGACGACATTTATGGTTTGGAAAGCTCTATTGGTGTGCGTGTCTTGGCGAATACCTATTGAATTCTAAAGTGTCGCCAGACCTTCATTTCATCTCTGCTATTTTGGGATTTTGAACTTCAAATTATTTATGATATCTTACTTTTCCTATTCCTTGACATCCCTAACACATCTAAAACCCGTATGGTTCATCCCCGAATCGTAGGAAGAGCCTTGTCTGCCACTCGGTTTGTAATTACTGCAATACTGTGCACTGCACAAAAACGAGCCGCCTTTAACCACATGTTTAATTGCCAGAGGGTCGTTGGGGTCTACAGTCAGCTCTGGTCCTTTAGGGTTTGTAACCAAATTGGAATGACAGCAATTGGGGTCGAAGGGTTTCACCTCATAAAAATCACTACACAGTTCCCATACGTTGCCTACCATATCATATAAACCATACTTGTTGGGCGCAAAAGATTTCACAGGTGCCGCTTGTACGAAACCGTCACTTCCTGTGTTTTTATATGGAAACTCCCCTTGAAAGAAATTGGCCATATAGTTGCCATTCGGTGTCAATTCATCACCCCAAGCGAATTCTTTCCTTTCGAGTCCTCCTCTAGCGGCGAATTCCCATTCTGCTTCAGTGGGAAGTCTTTTTCCTGCCCATTTGGCATATTCTTGAGCATCCTCGAAGGCAATTTGTACGACAGGGAAATTCTCCTTCCCTTCAATGTTGCTATCTGGACCATCCGGGTGTTTCCAATTGGCACCATCGACCCAAGACCACCAATTCGCATAATTATCCAATGGCACTTCAGTGGCTGGAGGGGTAAACACCAAGGAACCAGGCTGCAGATCTTCATCTGCTGGCTTTGGAGTGTCTGGTGGAAGTATTTTTTTCATCTCTTCCCAATCAATGGGCCTTTCTGCAATGGTTAGATATCCTGTTTCATCCGCGAATTTTTTAAATTCCGCATTGGTCACTTCTGTTTCGTCCATCCAAAAGGAATTAACTTTTACGGGTTGTGGTGACTTGGCATCGCCGGTATTGCTTTGCGCCAAAGCTCCCATCGTGTAGGTTCCGCCTTTGATGAAAATCATTCGATTTTCCCCAACGTCGTTTGTATTGGGTTCCACAATGTCTTGTTCGTTGATTTCAGCTATATTTTTTTGATGGGAGTCTTTGCAATTGGCAAGAATCATCACCAAACTGACCATCATAACTATTCTAATTTTCATGTTGATTGAGTTGACAACTCAAATATATGTTTTTTTTAAATAAGGTGAATTATTTGTGTTAAACAAAGGTAGAGAAGTGAATTTGGACCAAAAGTATTTTTAGTAGATGCAGAACTTATGAATCCCGAAAAACCAGAAAGCCAAAGCCCTATTCAAAAAGCTGTATGAATCGAATCCTTTACAGTGTCTTGAGATACTAATCTGCTTAAAGAAATGGTATAAGCAAAGGATCATTGCCAGGACGACTAAAAGTTTCATATTCAAACTATTTTTTTAATATCACATGAATATGGACCATAATTTATGGAGGTTTCTACTATGTTTTTTATCACCTAGATATTTTTTACAGTTATCATTGGGTTTCTAAGGATTTGTTTTTAATTTTTTTTAGATTACATTTATTCTAACTAACCAATCTGAGATATATGAAACATAAAATTATTAAAGGTATATTTTCAATCTTCGCAGTAGTACTGATGCTAGCTTGTAATACAAAAAAAGATGACACTCAAGTGTTTGTGGTTGATAAAGAGCAAATTAAAAAAGAAATTCAAGCAAAAGAGGATTTATTTGCCGCTACTTACAATGCTGGAGAAAAGAAAGAAATAGGATATTATGCAGAGGATGCTATTAGTTTTCCACAAAACCGAACCCCTTTAGTTGGAAGGCAGGCTATTGTAGAGTATTTGATAGACGATTTAGACTCTAAAGATAATTCAAACAAAATTTCATTTATAACGAATGAAGTTTTTGTGTCAAATGATGGTATTCAAGTCGTAGAAATTGGTTTTTATAAAGTAATTGATTCTACTAATACAATTATCAATTCAGGAAATTATATGAGTTTGTTTGAGAAAAGAGACGGCCAATATGTTAGTTTAAGGGATATGAGTGTTTCTAATGTGCCTATTGATTATTCAACTTCTGAATAATAGTGTTATTGTTAGGCTTTTAATTTAAAAAGCCTCCCCATTTTCTCTACACAAGAATAGCAATACTTCAATTTTTATTTCACCCTCTTCCTCTAGATCTCGATCTCGAGGAAGAAGATTGTGGTCTTGATTGCTGTGAATAATTTGATCGTGTTCTCGAGCCTGTTGAATTACTAGTCGAAGGTAGGGTTGTTGATGCACGTGACGGGCTTGTTGAAGGTATAGCCGTTGTTGAGGTACGAGACGGTGTTGTTGATGGTCTAGCCGTTGTTGTTGCACGTGACTGTGTTGTTGATGGTCTAGTCGTTGTTGATCCTCTCCCAGACGTATTATAATTTCCGTTTCTAATATTAGTATTTACGGTATTAGAGTTATTTCTATAATTATTATTGTAATGATTAATTTGGTTATGATTGTGAACAATTACAGTATTATTATAACCATGATGGTGATAGTAATTATTATGACGATAAATACCTACAGCCATAACAGTAAATGCAGCATAATAAGGTGGATAATACCCATAGTAATAGGGCGGATAATAAGGCACATATACAGGTGAATACACATATTGTACGATGGGCGCAGATTGAACAACAACTACTTCTGTAGCTGGTACATTTACGGTAACTGGTTCATTACCAGTATAAGCAGGATTAGCCGTAACTGATGGGCTCGCTTTCGTTTTTGGTTCTACAATATAGTCCTTACCATACAAATTTTCATTGCCTACAATTTGTAAGGTAATTTTATCTCTTTCATTTTTTGAGATATAGATCACCGCAACATCTTGAGTTTCCTTTTCGCTGATTGCATCCCTAAGTATAAACATAAAATCATCGTCATCTTGTTGTGTTTCTACTTTAATGAAATCGACTTTGCTATCATTATTAAGGTCTAAATTATTGATTCCTGTACTTTCTAAATTTAAAGTCTTTTCAAAATCTTCAATAGTTTTTGATTTTTGGAACAAATTCAAAACAGCAAAAAGATCTAAGTTGTCGCCAGGTAAACCTAACAATTCTTGATCCCCTGTTTGTGAGAATGATTTGAAACTAAATACACTTAGCCCCAAAAATAAATACGACAGAAAAACACGTTTCATAGGGAAGTCTTTATTTTACCTTAAATAAGATTTATTACTATATGCAAATTAATAAATATTTAGGAATATTGTGCATTAAATAGGGTTTATCGCAAAAGAGAACTACTTGATTAGCTCAATAAATACTATTTTTCGAATTTATAAAAATCAATCATTAGGCGTGATTAGTAGAGATTCATTTTTCTTTTCAGAAATAGCTATCTTAAAGGATTCATTAAGTGGTTTCAACATCGTTCAACTCGATCGCCTTGAAAATCAGATACGGCAATATAACACGCAACTCAATAACCAAGAAATAATTATTTCAGAATGGAGACGTCAAACCAATGACAGGCAAGAACAGATCGGTTTTGATTAGTTGCAACTATCTGAAAAAGAAATTAACCGATATCTTTGGTAATTGATGGTCACTTTTTTTATTTTTTTATCTTTAATACGTTGTGCTTTTTCTTTTTGAACGCGTTTTAATAAAACTGAGGCATCTTCTGTATCAGGATTATTTGCTCGCCAATGCGCTGCAAGCTTACCATGAACGGCTAATTGTAAAACCGCTTTTAAAAATCCTGTCGGATTTTTATGGCGTGACTAAATATATTCTTCTGGATTTGAAAATATCGAGATTATTTTATTTCATCCTATGAATCAAAAAAAGGATGAATTGAATAGATTATAAAATGTTAATTGTCATGTCCAATTAATCTTTGCTTGTCCCTTTTCTTTATAATATTATGGCAACAAAAAATATTCTCATCGCCTGTTAAATAAATTTATAACTAATTTATTTTTAACCAGAATATTGACATAAATTTATAAACCAAATAAAAAATCATGAAGACTAAAATCCAATTCGCAATCTTACTTTGCTTAAGTTTTTCCTTCTTCGCTGAAGCGCAGAAAAATAAGGACCTATCACTCACCGAAGTATTGCCATCATGGAATTCTGGTAACACTAAAAAATCAATTATCGATTTTGTACAAAAAACCACAAATAGTGAAAGCGCCGATTTTATTCCGGAAGCCGATCGTATTGCCTGTTTTGATAATGATGGAACACTATGGGCCGAGCAACCCATGTATTTTCAATTGGCTTTTGCCATTGATCGTATAAAAAGTATGGCACCACAACATCCCGAATGGAAAACAACACAGCCCTTCCAGGCACTGCTCGAAGGTGATATAAAAACAGCCTTGGCTGGTGGCGAAAAAGCTTTAATACACATTGTAATGACGACACATGCCGGCATGACCACAGAAGAATTTGAAAAAACAGTAAAAGATTGGATGGCAACGGCGACCCATCCCATTAATAAAAGGCCTTACAACAGCATGATTTATCAGCCTATGGTAGAATTGCTGGATTACCTTCGAGCCAATGGCTACAAAACATTCATTGTCTCTGGTGGTGGTGTAGATTTTATGCGCCCTTGGGTTGAGCAGGCCTATGGAATTCCTCCACATCAGGTGGTGGGAAGTTCAGGAAAACTAAAGTATGAGGTTGTCGATGGAAAACCGGTTTTAATCAAACTTCCTGAAATCAACTTCATTGATGATAAAGAAGGAAAACCTATCGGCATCCATCAATACATCGGCAAGCGGCCTGTGTTTGCAGCAGGAAATTCAGATGGTGATTATGCAATGCTGCAATGGACGACCACAGCAACAGGCTATCCACGTTTTGGAATGATCGTACATCACACAGACGCTGATCGTGAATCGGCTTATGATAGACAATCGCATATTGGTCATTTAGAAAAAGCGTTGGACGATGCCGCCAACAACAATTGGATACTTGTGGACATGAAAAATGATTGGAGTAAAATATATCCAGAGGTCAAACAATAAGCGCAACCATCGCGACAAATGAGGACATTAGTGAATAGCGCAATTCTGATAGCTTCGGGACTACGGATTTCTTAACGTAAGGCCCTACATTTAGAGAAGTTTAGAGTCGAGACACATGTGGTCAATTGGCTTAACATTTTGCTCAATCACCTTTGCCGTCTACTTCCGTTTGGACTGAACCACTGACACCTTATAGATTGAAAAATGCAGGCAAAAATGATATCCATATGATAAGTGTTGAAATCAAAAGCATATAAAAGGGCAGCGAACAAAATGGTGGGCGATTTATGTTTCGTTGGTGAACCAAATGAAAAGGGCGACATAGAAATTGGCTACGGAACTTATGACGAATTTCAGAATAAAGGTTTTATGACATAAGTTGTGAGTGGAATAATTGAATGGGCTAAAACTCAACCAGAAATAAAATCAATTATTGCGTCAACAGATAAAACAAATACTGCTTCATTCAAAGTTCTTAAAAAAAACAGCTTCAATAAGATTGTAGAGACAGAAACATTATTGAATTGGAAATATGAAATAAAAAAATACTGAAAATCAAAAAACACTAACGATTGATTTTTCAGAACATCATAAAAACGTTATTCAGAATTTAAACAGACCTTAACCTATGATAAGAAAAAGCCTATTATTAGTTCTATTCACAATCTTCTTCCAATTTTATGGATGTAAGGAACAAATAAAAAAGTAAGGCTTTTGTTTTTGGCGGAATGGGTTCTTGGAATGATACGGGATTTGAGGATGAAGCAACGAATAGAGTTTATAATGAACTTTCTTCGCAAGGAATTTACTAACTTCCTCCAAGAGCCGATAAACAATATGTTTGTCGGCTTTTTTATTTACCTCAATTCTAATAGAAATGAAATTGAACCATAAGTAAATACAAATCCATACTTAATTTTTAGCAGTTTCGGCAATTTCGTTCCTTATTTGCTTTATTGTAAATGTACTTCCGTCGTGACTCCACCCAGGAGGCCCAAAAATATACATAAACTTGTGATACCAGTTTTTGGATTTTAATGTGTCTTCCCAAATATTTTTATATTCATGTGTCAAAATGACAACTAGGTTAAAAGATTTCGGTGGTTTGGAAACACCAAATTTTATATCGACTGAATTGTCAAGCTCTTTCCATGTTCCAAAAATCCTATCAAAAATATTAAGAATGCCTCCATGGTTTTTATCCATATATTCAATATTCCTCGCATGATGCACTTGATGCATAGTATGAGTATTTAAAAACTTTTCCATAATACCCAGATTCTTTATATACTTCGTATGTAATTGGAATTGCCATAAAGCTTCAATACCCAGGCAGACAAACAGCATCTCTGGAGGGAAACCAATGATAACAATCCAGACATAAAAAAGAGGTTTATAAAGAATGGTAAACCAACCATTACGCACAGCAGTTCCTAAATTAAAATTATCTGATGAGTGATGCACGATATGTGCCGCCCACAATAACCGAACCATGTGATTTTGACGATGGAACCAATAATATGTATAGTCATCCAAAAACATACAGATCAACCAAATGTACCAAGAATACCCAAAGGATTCCCATCCCATTATATTCGTACGGACACCTTCTACAATCGGATTGAAAAGGTCGTAGGCAAAATTAAAAACGACAATAATGGAGACTATTTTTATAAGTGCTCCAAGGATTGCAGACCCTATACCAAGAGATAAGCTTGATATAAAATCTTTCCATTTGTAAAGTTGCTTGTCATCAAAAACTTTGCTATAAGAAAGCTCCATGGCAATGAAGATTAAAAAGCATGGAATTCCGTAAACTAATGGATTTGTAAAATTCAATTATTATTTATTTTATGGAGGTGGAATTGGTTGAAAAAACTAATCTCCGTAGCATGTGATATGTAAATCATTTCTTAAATGGCCGAAGTAACTTGACCCATCAAAAAATCTCAAATTCTTGCAATTGACTTGATTTTATAAAGATAGGTTATTAAGACTAGAAATACCCCTATTTTAACAATCGGGTTGTCTTCAAATTTGAATTTGTTCTTTATAAACTACGTCTTTTTCTGCTTTTACCAGCTGTAAAAACCTTGAAGAAGGATTTTAGGGATTTTTTGATTCTTAATTTGCAGGATTACTGTAGAATAAAATCATTCACAACTAATTAAACGATGACTATTTTTCAAAATTAGATGAACTGATTTCGGATCATAGCTTTTCTAAAATTAAACATTTTGGTCATAAAAATCTATGACAATTATCATATGATGCTGATTGTAATACCGTTATATTTACCTATGCTAAATTTCTAATATTAAAATATGGAATAAACCTGGCTTCAATTGCTATGTTGAATCATGTAACTTGATATTGATGAAACTCCACAAAATGAAAATTTTGACATTAAACGAACCTTAAATCCCATTAATCATGTTTATAAATTTAGACGATAAGGAAATACGGTATATGTTAGAAAACAACTATATCGGACAATTGGGATACATTTACTACAACCGACCTTATGTTGTGCCAATAACGTATTATTTTGATAAGGAAACCAATGTCATTATATGCTATTCCGGAAATGGTCACAAAATGAATGCGATGCGTAAAAATAGTAAAGTATCATTGCATGTTTCCGAGATTGAAACAATCACCGATTGGAAATCCATTTTGTTGCACGGAACATTCGAACAACATTTTGGAAGCGATGCCAAAGCCTATCTGCATAAATTTTCATTGGGTGTGAAGGATATCATTTTGGAAAAGGAACACAAGCAAGTCAATTTTATCAGTGAGTTTTCAAGTAAAATTTATAATGATGACATTCCTGCCGTATTTCTTATAAAAATTGAAGAAATGACAGGTAAGAAAAGAAATACTTTTAATTCCTGATTTTCAATGTATTGATGATTAATGTCATTTTTTGATCCATTAATTCATGTTATTTTAGGTGTTCAAATTACTAAAATCTGACATCATGAAACCACTAAAAATCATAGCTGTAGTTATTACATTAGTTTGGTCATCTGGCCTCTCCTATTCACAAAATAAATGGTCCGCAGAATTTAGACCAGATATCAATTTTCCAACAGAAGATTTTGGCGATTCTAAAATTGGTACCGGCTATGGCTTTGAATTGATGGGAGCCTATAAGTTCATGGAACATTTATCTGTATATGCTGGCTGGAGCTACAATACGTTTGAAATAGAAAAATCTGATTTTGATTTGGACGAAACGGGCTATACTTTTGGACTGCAGTTTATACACCCAATGGGGACTTCAGAGTCCCTCTCCTATCTTTTAAGGGCAGGCGCTACATATAACCATCTCGAGCTCGAAAATGCAGAAGGAGATACCATTGATGATTCTGGTCATGGATTGGGTTATCAATTGGAAGTGGGTCTAAATTATGGTTTAGGGACTCACTGGGCTTTACGTCCTACTATACGATATAGAGCATTATCTAGAGATATCCAAATTGGAAATACCACAACCGAAGTTGATTTGAATTACCTCTCCTTTGGTCTCGGTATTTCCAAAACATTTTAAATAGTTTACTATGAAGTTTGCTTTAATGATATTTCTCATCATTCATGGACTCATCCATTTAATTGGTTTCGCAGAGGCATTTAATCTTATAGAAATCCAACAATGGACCCATAACATTTCGAAACCAATAGGTTTACTTTGGATGTTTGCAGCAATTTTGTTTTTAATAGTGGCGCTACTTTATGGGATAAAAAAGGACTATTGGACTGTAGTTGCTTTTATTGCTATTGTAGTATCCCAAACACTGATAATAATGTATTGGAAAGAGGCCAAGTTTGGAACGATTGTTAATCTGATAATTTTAATTTCGGCTATCATTGGTTTGGCGACCATCAATTTTAAGAATACTTATAGAGCTGATGTATCGCTGGCAATGGAAACGACATCCTTTAATGAAACAGTCATCACCCAAAGCGATTTGGATTCCCTTCCCAGAATCATTCAGGATTATTTGAATTATGTTGGAGTCATCGGAAAGCCAAAATTTAATAACATGAATATTATTTTTGAAGGTGAAATGCGGGATAAAGGGAAAGATTGGTTTCCATTTGTGGCCGAGCAGTATAATTTCTTCACGAATCCTTCGAGGCTGTTTTTCATGAAAGCAAACGTTAAGGGCATACCCACTTATGGCTACCACAGCTATAAAAACAAAAGTGCAAGAATGTTGATAAAAGTGCTTTCAATACTCCCTGTAATTGATATTAATGACGACAAATTATTTCCAACCGAAACGGTCACTTATTTTAATGATCTCTGCATATTTGCACCTGCAGCGCTTATTGATAAAAACATACACTGGGAAGTTATTGACTCACTTTCCGTAAAAACTACCTTCACGAATAAGGACACCACTATTTCGGCAATCTTATATTTTAACGAGATTGGTCAATTGACAAATTTTGAATCCAATGACAGGCATTCAATTTCGGAAATGCAAAACTTTATGTTTTCTACACCAGTTAAAAATTATAAAAATATCAATGGATACAATTTACCTACCTATGGAGAAGCCATCTGGCATTATCCCGATGGGAAATTCACCTACGGAAAATTCAATCTTAAACACATTGATTATAACGTCCAGGAAATAAGTGCTGCAAAGTGAAAAGTACAGATAAACTATTGATTATAAAAAGTGTCCATACGCTGATATGGTTATTTTTTAATGTGGTTATTTTTTATTTATTGTACGCCGCAATCGTGAACAAAATTGATAAATGGGTTTGGATTGGGATAGGATTGGTGGTTATTGAAGGCCTCGTGTTATTATGGTTCAACAAGGTTTGCCCTCTTACTATTATTGCCCGGAATTATTCAGATTCAGAAAAGGAGAATTTTGATATATTTTTACCTAATTGGTTGGCCAAATATAATAAACTCATTTACACGACCATTTTTGGTATCGCTGTGTTCATTCTTATCTACCGCTTGATTTTCACTTAATAAATGTAAGTGTGGGAATCCACTAATTTGTTGAGTTTTTGGCCTTCTTTCATGTCGCCTTGGTTTTCTAAATTATCCCCGTGTCAGGAAATGTTTCAGGTGGACAAAAGATAAAAACTAAAGTTCTTGACACAACTCATGACCTTTCTGATCATATCGGACATGCCAAAGATGAGATTACCAAATTTACCAAAGAGAGAAAAGCTGAATTTGACCAAAAAATGGACACTAAATTATCCAATTTGAGCTATAAAGCCGAAAACATCATAGACAAATTGGAAGACAAACTGGAAGAACTAAAAATTAAAAATGCAACCTTTCAGAAATAACATTTAAATTTTAGTGTTTGTCTAAAAAAAAGTCATTGACGGTTATCTGTCAATGACTTTTTTAATTTGAATACAGTGGATTAAACCTTTTTATTGAATCTTTCAAATGCTGCCTCTTCAAGTGCTTGCTGCGCGTCTGGATGGGCAATTTCGATCAACGCTTTAGCACGTTGCTTTAAATTTTTACCAAATAAATCCACGATGCCATTTTCCGTGACTACATAATGTACATGAGCTCTCGTGGTGGTAACGCCTGCCCCTTCATTGAGGAATGGAACTATTTTAGAAAGCCCTTTTGCGGTTATTGATGGCATGGCAATTATGGCTTTTCCACCATCAGACAGGGAAGCTCCTCTAATAAAGTCCATTTGCCCTCCAACACCAGAATACTGATATTTACCAATGGTATCGGCACATACTTGACCTGTCAAATCAATCTCAATGGCGCTGTTAATAGCTGTTACTTTCGGATTTCTTCTGATATTCCGTGTGTCGTTGGTATAGGATGCTTCTTTAAAATGCACACTTGGATTGTCATCAACGAAATCGTATAATTTTTGTGTTCCCATTGCAAAACAAGTCACGATCTTTCCTTGTTTAACTACTTTATCTTCGCCGGTAATAATTCCTTTTTCTACCAAAGGCAGTATCCCGTCAGAAAACATTTCGGTATGGATTCCCAAACGCTTATGGTTGTTCAGGTTTTTTAGTACTGCATTGGGTATATTGCCAATTCCCATTTGTAAGGTAGCTCCATCTTCCACCATGGAAGCCACATAGCGACCTATAGTTTCTTCGATATCTGAAATATCACCAATTTTAGTGCTATGAATCGGTGTATTGACTTCAATCGCAAAATCAATTTCACTGACATGAATAATGCCATCCCCATGTGTTCTTGGCGCTTTTGGATTGACTTGGGCAATGACCAATTTGGCGTTTTCTATGGCTGAAAGCGTGACATCTACAGAAGTTCCCAAGGAACAAAAACCATGTTTATCTGGAGGGGTCACTTGTATAAATGCGACATCCAACGGTAAAATATTCCTTTTGAACAATAAATGAACTTCACTTAAAAAAATAGGAATGTATGCTCCATTCATTGAATTGACGGCGCTTCTTACATTTTTGCCCACAAAACAACTATTTACATGAAAAGCGTCGTTGTATGGATACTCGGTATATGCGGCATGGCCTTCGGTATGCAACTGAATGATTTCAACATTTTTTAATTCACCATAACGTTCACAGAGTTCGTCAATCAAAGTATTTGGTGTCATTGCTGCACCTTGGATAAAAAGTCTGCTATTTGATTTTACATAGGAAACAGCTTCTTCTTTTGAAACAATTTTGAGTAGAGACATTTTTTTAATTTTTATTAGTATTAATTATTTGAATGATTTCATGTTTTTGAAGTAGCCCCGATTGTCTCCAAACTTGCTTTCCGTTTTTAAACAGTAACATTGTGGGAACACCTCGTACTTGATATTGGGCAGCGAGGGTTTGATTCTTGTCAACGTCTAGCTTTACTATTTTTACCGCATCTCCCAATTCTTTTTTGACGTCGTCTAAAATGGGAGCTAGCATTTTACAAGGTCCGCACCAGGTGGCAAAAAAGTCTACCAATACCGGAACTTCCGAATCGATGATGGTATTAAAATTAGATTTCATATGTAGATGTTTATTGTTTTTTAATGGTCATATGGTATCGCCTAATCACCCTTGGAGTTTGTTTGCAAAGTTGTTATTGGCGATTTCATATGTAGATATTTATTGTTTTTTAATGGTCATATGGTATCGCCTAATCACCCTTTGAGTTTATTTGCAAAGTTGTTATTGGCGATTTCATAGGTAGATATTTATTGTTTTTTAATGGTCATATGGTATCGCCTAATCACCCTTGGAGTTTGTTTGCAAAGTTGATATTGGCGATTTCATAGGTAGATATTTATTGTTTTTTAACGGTCATATGCGATCGCTTTATCTTGATTTATGTTTA
>JBGSXJ010000218.1:0-6231 GCA_041751535.1 Aquaticitalea sp. | reverse complement strand
AATGTAAAAAAACCGAAGATGTCAATCCCTTTTGAAGGATCCCAAACAAATTTAATAAACTGCATTTAGTATCGTTTTTGGAGTGGTAAATATAACATTTTGAACCAAACTTTTTGGTATGGTTGTTATAATTTAATCTTTCCTGTCAGGCACTGGATCATATCCACTACGTCCCCATGGATGGCAACTAAAAATTCTATTTATTCCCAACCAACCTCCTTTAAAGAGTCCATGTTTTTCCAATGCTTCTTTGGAATACTGCGAACATGTGGGTTGAAAACGACAACTTGCAGGCGTTAACGGTGAAATAAACAACTGATAGATCCTGATGAACAACAGAAATGGATATGTCAGGATTTTTTTCATCGGAAGATTTATAAACTATTATATATGGAAAGTAATTTTTACGACAGACTAAATGTCGTTCCTTCCTTGCCATCATTCAATTGAATGCCTTTTGCAGCTAATTCGTCACGGATTTTATCAGATAACGCAAAGTCTTTATTGGCTCTCGCATCCTGTCTCAACTGAATTAGCAATTCGACCGCAGCCGAGAGTTTATCGGTAGTAGTGTCTACCGCTTTGGTAACATTCACCAAACCAAGAATGTCAAATGTAAACTGATAAATGGTTGTTTTAAATAGTTCCAAATCATCTTTGGTTATCGTGGCGCTTCCGTCCTTGATTTGGTTGATGAATTTTACACCTTCAAATAAATTCGCTATGACCATTGGCGAATTAAAATCGTCGTTCATGGCATCGTAGCACTCCTGTTTCCAAGTTGCGATATCAAAAGTTGAAGCCGTTCCTGTTTTTAATTCGTCAAGCATATTAACGGCATCCAACAAACGGTAAAATCCCTTTTCACTTGCCAAAAGTCCGTTGTTGGTAAAATCCAAAACGCTTCTATAATGTGCCTGAAGCATAAAGAATCTAGCGACACTAGGCGAGTAAGCTTTCGTAATGTGTGGATTGTCCCCAGAAAAAATCTCGTTCGGTAAAATAAAATTCCCAGTAGATTTTGCCATTTTTTTTCCATTCATAATGAGCATATTGGCATGCATCCAATAGTTTACTGGTGTTTGATCGTTGCAAGCTTCCCCTTGGGCAATTTCACATTCGTGATGCGGGAATTTTAAATCCATACCACCACCATGAATATCAAAATGGTCACCCAAATATTTGGTGCTCATGGCAGTACATTCCAAATGCCAACCCGGAAAACCGTCGCTCCAAGGCGATGGCCAACGCATAATATGTTGAGGTTCGGCTTTTTTCCAAAGTGCAAAATCCTGCGGATTTTTTTTATCGCTCTGTCCGTCAAGTTCACGAGTGTTGTGGATTAAATCCTCAACGTTACGTTTGCTTAAAATGCCATATTGCTTGGTTTCATTATATTTTAAAACATCAAAATAAACAGAGCCATTGACCTGGTAAGCCAAACCTTTATTGATGATTGTTTTGATGATTTCTATTTGTTCTATGATATGTCCCGTTGCCGTTGGTTCAATGCTTGGAGGCAAAAAGTTAAATATGTTCAAGGTATTGTGAAAATCCACCGTATAACGTTGAACAACTTCCATGGGTTCGATTTCTTCTAGTCGAGCTTTTTTGGCGATACGATCTTCACCCGCATCTGCATCATTTTCAAGATGTCCTGCATCAGTAATATTTCGTACGAAACGCACTTTGTACCCCAAATGTTTCAAATAACGAAAAATCATATCAAAGGACATAAACGTCCTTACATTTCCCAAATGCACGTTGCTGTAAACCGTCGGTCCACAAACATACATGCCCACATAACCTTCATGAATAGGTTTGAAGGTTTCTTTTTCTCCACTCAAGGAGTTATAGATGCTGATTTTTTGTTGATTGTAAAGATGCATTGGTAAGTATTGGTTATTCGAATTTAAGGAAAATTAAAACGAAGTTTCTAATTTAATGTAATCCAAAAATTCCCTTCGCATATCTTTTTCCTTAAATTTTCCGCCAAATTCGGAGGTAACAGTACTGCTATCCACATCCCTAATCCCTCTTGAATTCACACAAAGATGTTTGGCATCGATAACACAAGCCACATCTTGAGTATTTAGAACTGTCTGTAATTCCTTCACAATTTGAATGGTCAATCGTTCTTGGACTTGAGGTCGCTTGGCATAGTAATCTACAATGCGATTCATCTTGGAAAGCCCGACAACTGTTCCATTGGAAATGTAAGCAACATGCGCTTTTCCAACAATAGGCAGTAAATGATGTTCACAAGTTGAATAGACAGTAATGTTTTTCTCAACCAGCATTTCGCCATATTTATATTTGTTTTCAAATGTGGATGCGGATGGTTTTTTCTTTGGATCTAAACCACCAAAAAGTTCTTTAACAAACATCTTTGCCACTCTCAAAGGTGTGCCATTAAGGCTGTCGTCAGTAAGATCGAGTCCCAGTGTTTCCATGATATGGCGTACATCGTCTTTAATAATATCAATCTTTTCCTCTGAAGACAATTGAAAGGCGTCGTTTCGCATTGGCGTGTTGGCAGAAGTGCCTACATGATTTTCACCTAAAGATTCAAAATCTTCTATATTTTTTTCTAGTTTCATTTTGATAAATACTAAATATGCTTCATATTTAAACAGGTTGCAAAGATAAGCATTAAAAATATTGAATTCGTAGGTAGGAATTTTTTAATTTGAATTGTTATATCTGTGTTATGTTAAGGTATCGATTTCATTAACAATTTAACAGTTTGTTTCTTAAAAAATACTTAAATTTCAAACCGGAAATTCAATAAACTAAAAATGAAAATTAAACTAAAAGCAGTGTTGCTGCTCATTTTGAGCATTTTAGTGCATCAAAATTCCATTTCGCAAACTCAAGACCTAAACAAACCACTTCCAGTCGTCATATACAATGATAACGTCAACGAACCTCTTACAGTGAAGGAATTAGCTCAAATAAAAGAAGTTTATGGTGATAATGCGGAAATAGATATATTAAGTAGACCACAGCGAGTTAAGGACATTAAGAATATTCTTCGCAATAGGGTTGAAATTTTTGATGCTGGAGATAAGGATTTAAGTAGTTTGCCAAAACTATCTAAAGTGGAACTATTTGATGATTATATTCCAAGTATATCAAGGGATTTTAATTTCAATCCTAAAAATTTCAATCCCCTAAAATACAAATTCAACTTTTACAGTAGAAATTCATCCACTTACCATGTTGATGGTACAGGATATTATATTATTATAAAATCACAACATCAACAATTTTAAAACATTATAATGAAAAATTTTACCATCTTCCTTTTTCTTTTAATTTCCCATCTCACATTTTCACAGGATGTGCTTATGCAGAATGGTACCGTTACACAATGTAGCGGAACTTTTTATGATTCTGGTGGAGCATCAGGCAGTTATTCTAGTAACGAAAATATGGTACTGAAGATATGTCCGCCAACTGCTGGTGATATCATTCAATTAAATTTCACGGCTTTTAGCACACAGCTAAATGGCGATATTTTGACTATTTATGATGGAGACAGTACAGCTGCTCCATCCTTGGGATCTTTTTCGGGAGGATCTTCCAATAGCCCTGGGCTCGTTCAGGCAAGTGCTTCCAACACATCTGGTTGCCTTACTATACAGTGGATTTCAAATGCTTCTGGTACAACGACTGGCTGGACCGCAGGTATTTCCTGCTTTACACCTTGTCAGTCGATCGTTGCAAGCATTGACAGCACTGTGCCAACTTTTGATGTCTCCAATGTAATCGTGGCTGATGTTGATGAGCAAGTTACCTTTAATGGTAGCGGAACTTTTTCTACATCTGGTGCAGGAGCAACCTATACATGGGATTTTGGTGATGGTAATACTGCAACAGGTACCACTGTTAATCATATGTATTCTACTGCCGGCATATATGTTGTAAGTTTGATCATTACAGACACCAATCCCAATGGGTGTAACAGCAACCCTGCGAGAGTTACAGTTCAGGTTGGAGCCTCTGGTCCCGGTAATCCTTATGTTGATGCTGGTCCTGATATAATTATTGATTGTAGTGAAGCATGCACCGATATTACGGCTTCATTCTTGGACATTGGTGAAACCAATACCTATACTGTTTCGGCAATCCCATTTGTACCACCATTCCCTTTTCAGGGATTAACAAATTCTTTAAACCCTAATCAAGATGATAGATGGTCTAATGTTGAAAACTTGCCTTTTGACTTTTGTTTTTTTACCAATATTGAGACGCTATTTCAGGTAGGCTCCAATGGCGTGATTCGTTTTGATGTGGATGCATCGGACACTACCAATGGTTGGTCATTTACTCAAAATCTTCCTAATAATTCGAACCCTACTTTGGGTGAGGCAAATGTATTTACACCAACACATGACATTGATCCTTCTGTTGGTAATAATGAGCAGATTGCATGGGAAATTATTGGAGCGGCTCCAAACCGTGTTTTGGCTGTGTCTTTTTATAATGTTCCGATGTATTCCACGTCTTGTAATAGTTTATTGGCAACACATATGGCGGTTTTTTATGAAACAACAAACGTTATTGACATCTATATTAAGAACAAACCAATTTGTAGCGGTTGGAATAACGGTAACGCTGCTGTGGGTATTCAAAATGACGCAGGTACTACCGCATTCGTTCCACCAGGCAGAAATACTTCTAATTCTCCTTGGTCAGCAACAGATGAAGCATGGCGATTCACTCCAGCGGGCCCAAGCGTTATTGATTTTGCTTGGCTAGATTCTACTGGAGCGGTCATAAGTACATCGGCGACATTAAATGTTTGCCCAACAACAACAACTACCTACACAGCTAGAGTAGTGTATACCAATTGCAATGGCGATATCGTTACAGTTACTGATGACGTCACGGTTGATATAGATGTGCCTTTTACCGTAGATGCAGGCCCAGATCAAAATTTGTGTGAAGACTATGCCGATGTTGTTCTTAATGGTGATATTTCTTCTGCAACAGCTACCTATCAATGGGCATTAAATGGAATTGATTTAGCCGGAGAAACCAACCCTACTTTGACAGTTTCTTCTCCTGATTCTGGTACCTACATAGTTACTGTCACTGATCAAAGTTGTACACTTTCTGACGATTTGATTCTTACATATTTTCCTTATCCTGTGGTGAATCCTATTTCTGATTATTTCCTTTGTGAGGATGCGGTTGTGGACGGTTTTACTGAATTTGATCTGTCAACAAAAGATGCTGAAGCCATTGGCGGTCAGTCAAATGTGAATATTTCTTACCATTCTAGCCAAGAGAATGCAGATACTAATTCTAATCCCTTGCCAATGCTGTTTACCAATACGGTAAACCCGCAGACAATTTATGTAAGAATTGAGAACTCTCTGAATGATCCTTGTTTTGTCACATCAACCTTTGAAGTGAAAGTTGATTCTGGAATCGTTTTGAATCAACCAGATGATTTAGTGGAATGTGATGATGATGCTTCCAATGATGGATTTGCTCCATTTGATTTATCCACACAAACTCCAATAATTTTAGATGGGTTATCAAATGTCACTCTTTCCTATCATTTATCTCAAGATGAGGCTGATTATAATTCTAACCCTCTTCCAACTACTTATACCAATATAGCCAATCCTCAACCAATATATGTTCGAGTTCAAAGTGATACAAACACGTTATGTTTCTCAACTCTTACTTTCAATCTCGAGGTTGATGCCGTGCCGGATGCCACAGTTGGCACACCATTGGTTGAGTGCGACGAGAGCGGTACTGGCAGTGCGTCGTTTATCTTGGCAGAAGCGACCCAAGGCCTTTTAAATGGCCAGACAGGGGTGACGCTCACCTACCATGAAACCCAGGCAGATGCCGATGCTTCAACTGCAGCCCTGACCGATCCATACACAAATACTTCAAACCCACAGACCATTTATGTGCGTTTGGAGGACAATACCACCAGTTGCTACAGCACCACTTCTTTGGATCTTTTGGTCAATCCAGTTCCTGTGGCCAATGAGCCTACTCTATTGGAAGCCTGTGATGATAATACGGATGGGATTACTAGCTTCAATCTTTCCCTAAAAGATTCTGAAATTTTAAACGGACAGACCGGGATGGTAGTGACTTATCATGCATCACAAGCCAATGCAGATAGTGGAGATAATGATCTTGCGATACCATTTACAAACACTACGGCTTTTTTACAAACGGTTTTTGTTCGGGTTGAGG
>JBGSXJ010000217.1:0-11186 GCA_041751535.1 Aquaticitalea sp. | reverse complement strand
CCTCAACCCGAACAAAAACCGTTTGTAAAAAAGCCGTAGTGTTTGTAAATGGTATCGCAAGATCATTATCTCCACTATCTGCATTGGCTTGTGATGCATGATAAGTCACTACCATCCCGGTCTGTCCGTTTAAAATTTCAGCATCTTTTAGGGAAAGATTAAAGCTCGCAATCCCATCCGTGTTGTCATCACATGCTTCCAATATTGTAGGCTCATTGGCCACAGGAACTGGATTGACAACAAGATCCAAGGTGCTTGTATTATAACAGCCAGTCGTATTGTTTTCCAGTCTGATATAAATAGTTTGGGCAGTACTTGTATAGGTTGAGGTCAACGAATTTTCCCCAGATTCTGCGTCAACCAAAGTATCATGGTAAGTGACAGTAACACCAGTCTGACCATTCAAAGCTTCGGTTGTTGCCTCATCCAATGTGAATTCGGAAATACCAGTGCCCGTTAAATCACATTCAACCAAAGGAGTTGATACTGTAACGCTTGGTAACGGGTTTACCAATAATTCAAAAGTTGTATAACCATAACAGTCTGGAGTAGCATTTTCAGAAATCCTCACATGTATTGTCTGTGGATTGGCAGTATTTGAATAAGTTGAAGGATTCAATATAGGATCAGTTCCTGTTTCAGCATCAACTTGCGATTCATAATAAGAAACTGAATAATCACCGGACAATTGAGTTCCCAAAATTGTAAGTGTTTGTTGAAGCAAATCAAATTCTCCAAAGCCATCGTTACTTGCATCATCACAAATAAGCAAATCATTAGGTTGTGTAGCGATAGCCCTGTCGTTTACAACAAGGTTAAAAACGGGGTCAACAGATACTGAAGTGCAATTATTGGTTCCAGTACTTTCTAACCTGACATAGATTGGTTGTGGATTTGAGATATTGGTATAAGGACTTGTGATTTCATTTGTTTCTGCCTCTGCATCTTCAAAAGTTGGATAATATGTTACCACAAAATTTGCCGCAGGTTGACTTCCTAATATAGTGGCCGTTTGCGATTCGAGATCAAAAGTTTCAAAGCCATCATTCGAAAGGTCATCACATAGCTCTAAATCGGATACAGGATTAATGAGGGGTTCATCAATTACATTTAAAGTAAATGATGATGTATTATAGCAATCAGAGCCAACATATCCCAATCTAACAATGATGGTTTGGCTGTCATTTCCCGAATAAGCATCTGGACCTGTAATGGCATTGCTATTGGCATCTGCATTAGCTTGAGACTCAAAATAGTTAACTACATAATTCGTCGTATCGGTTATCGATTCTAGAATTACATCGTTGTTTTCTGTAAGATCAAAAATAAAAGGAGCAGCTCCCGGATTGCACAAAAACAAATCATTTGGAGCCGTGTTTATGGATGTGTCTGGATAATATTCTACAAAAAGAGAATCGCTAACTTCACATCCAGCGGCAAAAAATACATCCACGCTATAGGTCCCTGTGGCAGATATGTCAATTGTGGAAGATGTTTCCCCATCAATTACCTCTCCGTTGAAATACCATGTATGAGTACCATTAGGAGCCTGCGTATCTAAAGTAATGACCTCCCCATTACATTCAGCAGTACCAGCAGCGATGGTGATATCATCACCCAATTCACCACCTAAATTAAAGCTTCCTGCTTCTAAAAATATTGCAGAATCATAAATGGAATCACCTTGATCGGCCATCACCAGCTTTATCTCATAAGTCACTCCCAAAGTAACATTGGCTGTTGCAGTAAGCACATTTGTTCTACCACCATAATTGGTATCTGGTAGATTGTATCCTGCAAAGAGTCCAGGATTTGAGGCGCAGCCTGGTGAATTGTTAATTGTTGTAACACTTACTGGCGAGCCATTAGTCAATACAGCTAAATTTGTATACGCAGTAGTCCCAACCTCTCTTAATAAAAATGCAAAACTGTCCGCAAAAGTACATTCAAAATTTCCGTCATATTCTTCAGAAGCCATGATATACCTAAAACTAATGGTATTGGCCGTTGGTATAAAATTAAATTTAACAAATGTCGCATCGTTGGTATTCGTCTGCCCGAGAGCAGCTTGTAAATCAGCATCACCTGGCAGGCCGTTGTTAGTGCTCACTAAAATTCCACTTGGAGTATTACCAGCCGGGAAGGCTCTACCACTGGACAAAATTATTCCTTCCTCAAAAGGAAAATTGACGGCTCCCCCTTTTGTGAAAAACCCATAACTTTTGGTTGCTAGATTTGTGGGTGAACCAGCTACCTGAAACGAAAAATTGGACACTGCAGAGCAACCTCCTGATACCAACACGTTTTCGACGAGTTCTGGAAGGCTGAATGACGATTCAGGAAAGGCATTATTGTTTACCGTAATAATGTTTTGTAATACTATAACTGTTATTGTTGCCGTACCAGTACAACCTTGAGGATTGGCATCGGTAACCGTAAAAGTTACAGTGTAAGTACCGGGATTGTTGTATACTTGAGACACTGACTGTCCAGATGCTGGAGGGCTGCCATTTCCAAAATTCCAGCTGTATGTTGCACCAGCACTACTATTGGAAAAGGTAGCGCTACCGTTAAAACTTACATTGGTTCCTGGAGGTACGGCAATAACATTAGACCCGTTAGTTGGATGGGTTGTGCTGACAATTGAAGCTGTTATGGTTTGGCAAGGTTCGGCACACAAGATATCTGCAGCAAAGCCCGTAGTGGTTCCCGTGGCATTACTAACAAAACGTAAAGTCAAGCAACCGCTAGTATTTGAGGGTGATGCCGAAACAGTACCTGGACTAAATGCCGATCCTCCCGAATATGTTCCAATAAGTGGCGCAGAGGTATCTGGACCATCATAGATTGTTAAAATATCAGTATTCAATTGTGTGCTAAAACTGGTAAAGTTTAAGATGATAAAATCCTCTGGATTAATGGCGCAAATTGTGGTGACAATGTTTTCATTATTGCCGTAATTTCCGGCACTGCCTCCAGAATCATAAATTTTATTTGGAGCACATCGAGAAAATGTTCCATTACTCATCGAAACATCTTGTGAATAGACATTTAAAGAGGCTAATAAAGCAATTAAAATGTAAAAATTCTTCATTTAGAGGACATTATAGATTTTCATTACGAGATAGCATCTTCATAAAAAATATCGAACCATAAAAAGAAATTTATTTAATCCTTAAAGAATCAAACAATTAACTTTAAAAAATCGAAATAAAAATTAAAAGTTAGTTTTAAATAAGTGGGAAATTTAAGAAAATTTAACTAATAACTTATCCGATTATGGATTAAAAATTAGAGTTTAACACTTCAGAATTTATTTAGCAAGGGCTTTCCATTCGTTTTAAATGCTACATTAAATAAAGGTTAAATGCTTATAGGGAGCTATTTTAATTTGTAGTTTTGCATAAAATTCTACAGTATTAATGAAAATAACCATCAAAGAAACCAGCAACCCAACTATCATAAAATTTGAAGCCGATTCCTTCTTGACCAATCATCAAAGTTTCGAGTTTAACAATATTGACGAAGCGAAATCCTCTCCTCTGGCGCAGCAATTGTTCTATTTGCCGTTTGTGAAAAAGGTGTATATTTCGGGAAATTTTATTGCCATCGAACGCTTCAACATTGTTGAATGGAAAGATGTACAGGATGAAGTGGCAGAACAAATCGAAGTGTATCTAAAAGATAATGGTGTAGTTATTGGCGATACTACCCCTAGTAAAAAAGTCCCAGTTACGGTTTATGCCGAAAGCACCCCAAACCCTTCGGCTATGAAGTTTGTAGCTAATAAAAAGTTAGTAGCCTCCACACACGATTTCACTTCAATCGATGAAGCCACATATTCACCTTTAGCAACCAAACTGTTCAACCTTCCGTTTGTAAAAGGTGTTTTTATGGATGAAAACTATATCTCTATCACCAAATATGCTGTTGCGGAATGGAATGATATTACCTTGGAGCTTCGTGAATTCATAAGAAATTATATCGAAACTGGAGAGGATATTGTCCTCGCCAATGCACCACAGGTCGTACAAAAAACTACCGAAAAGTTGGATGAGAGTTACGAATCACTCGATGACGTTTCAAAAGAGATCATCAATATTCTGGAGGAATATGTAAAACCTGCTGTTGCCAGTGATGGTGGAAATATTCAGTTTCAATCCTATAACCCCACAACTAAAACCGTAAAAGTTATTTTACAAGGCGCCTGCAGTGGATGTCCTTCTTCCACATTCACCTTAAAAAATGGAATTGAAAATATGCTCAAGGAAATGCTCAAAGATAAAGTTGAATTAGTGGAAGCCATTAACGGTTAATTTTGTATCTTTAGAATTCGAACATTTTACTAATTTTAAAAAATCCATACATATGTCAGTATTAAAAGTCATTGAAATATTAGCAAATTCAGATACTAGTTGGGAAGATGCCACGCGAGTCGCAGTCAAACATGCAGCGAAAAGTGTTAAAAACATAAAATCAGTTTATGTCAATGAACAAAGCGCTGTGGTAAAAGACAACAATATCACCGAATTTAGGGTGAATGTAAAAATAACTTTTGAAGTCAATTAATCTTCAAATAGTATCTATATAAAGCACTCTCAATTGGGTGCTTTTTTATGCACAATTATTTCGTTAAATTTGATATCAACATACAAAAAAAGCCTTCATCATATAGAGGTTGAGGGCAACCTTTTCAAAATATCACAGCGATGACCGCACGGCACACCAACAAACTCATCAACGAAACAAGTCCTTACCTGTTGCAGCATGCGCACAACCCTGTAGATTGGCATCCTTGGAACACTCATACGCTGGCCCTTGCAAAGGAGCAAAAAAAACTCATCATCGTTAGCGTAGGCTATGCTGCGTGCCACTGGTGCCATGTTATGGAGCACGAAAGCTTTGAAGACGAAGCGGTGGCTCAAGTGATGAATGCCTATTACGTTAGCATCAAAGTTGACAGGGAAGAACGACCAGATATAGATCAAGTCTATATGAATGCGGTACAGCTTATGACTGGCGCTGGCGGATGGCCAATGAATGTGGTGGCGTTGCCCGATGGAAGACCAGTTTGGGGAGGTACCTATTTTAAAAAAGCTGAATGGATGCGGGTCTTGCAGCACATTCAGAAATTATATGAATCCAATCCGGAAAAATTATACGAGTATGCAGATCAATTGGAACAAGGCATCAAAAATATGGATGTTATCGCTTTTAATAATGATGACTCCCTTTTTTCCAAAGAATTCATAGCAAAAACCATCAATATTTGGTCGTCCCAATTCGATGCTGCACAAGGCGGAATGAAGCGAGCCCCAAAATTTATGATGCCTAATAACTATCAATTTTTATTGCGCTTTGCCTATCAAGTTGGTGATGCGGAACTACAGAATCATGTCAACCTTACTTTAACAAAGATGGCTTATGGTGGAGTTTTCGATCATGTTGGTGGTGGATTTTCACGTTATTCGGTTGATGAGAGATGGCACGTACCTCATTTTGAAAAAATGCTGTACGACAATGGTCAGTTGGTAAATTTGTATGCGGATGCTTATCTTATAACAAAAAACGAACTGTACAAAACCGTCGTCACGGAAACTTTGGACTTTATAAAGCGCGATCTCACCGGGCCTAAAGGAAATTTTTATTCCTCATTAGATGCAGATAGCAACAACCGTGCAGGACATCTTGAAGAAGGTGCTTATTATGTGTGGCAAAAAGATGAATTAAAATCGGTATTAAAAGAGGATTTCGATGCATTCTCCGATTATTATAATGTCAATGAATATGGTTATTGGGAAAAAGATAATTACGTCTTAATTAGAAAAGAAGATGAGTCTTTTGTCTTAAACAAATACCAGCTTACTTCTGAAATTTTAAATGCCAAAAAACAGTCTTGGAAGCAATTGCTTCTAGAAGAACGCAACAAACGGGACACACCAAGATTGGACGATAAAACTCTAACCTCCTGGAATGCCTTAATGTTAAAAGGTTATGTCGACGCCTACAGGGTATTTGGAGATGTATCATATCTCAATTCGGCCATAAAAAACGCAGAATTCATTTTGAATAACCAATCAAACGATGACGGAGGAGTATATCATAATTACAAAGATGGAAAAAGCAGCATCAATGGTTTTCTTGAAGATTATGCCACAACTATCGATGCGTTTTTGGCTTTATATGAACAAACATTAGATAAAAAATGGTTATTGAATGCAAGGGATCTAACTAATTACAGTTTCGATCATTTCTTTGATGCCAATAGCAAGATGTTCTTTTTTACTTCCAATGCAGACGAAAAATTGGTGAGTCGAACAATTGAATACAGAGATAATGTAATGCCGTCGAGCAATTCGATGATGGCGAAGAATTTGTTCAAACTAGGGCATTATTTTGACAATGACCATTATTCTCAAAGTGCCAAAACAATGCTGAATAACGTTCAACCTGAACTACAAGATTATGGCTCTGCTTATTCCAATTGGTTGGATTTGATGCTCAACTACACAGAGCCGTTTTACGACATTACCATTTCTGGAACGGATGCGATTAATAGGGTTTTGGAATTTAATAAACTATACTTCCCCAATGTCATTATCGCGGGAAGCACTCAAGACGAAGACTTACCACTATTGAAGCATCGGTTTGTTCTAGATGCAACATTCATCTATGTTTGTTTCGAAAACGCATGTAAACGCCCTGTAAAGACCATTGAAGAGGCAATAAACCTTTTAGCAACTTCATCATGAAAACATTGGAAACCATCCTAATCCTCCTAATCGCACTAGAACACTTGTACTTTTTGATTTTAGAGATGTTCTTATGGACGACACCCAAAGGCATCAAAACCTTCGGATTGAAATCAAAAGAATTTGCTGTAGAAACTAAAGTATTGGCTGCCAATCAAGGTCTTTATAATGGGTTTTTAAGTGCAGGTTTGGTGTATTCCCAAATTGCCAAGGACCAAAATGTGGCCATCTTTTTTCTAATTTGTATAACAATCGCCGGGATTTATGGCGCTTATACTACAAAAAAGTTAAAATTGTTTTATATACAAGGAATTCCCGCTATCATTGTATTAATTTTAATGATTATATAGAAAATCGCACATTATGAAAACCTTATTATTATCTCTTACTTTCACCTTTACGGCGCTGTTTAGTTTTATTTGTTTGTCACAACCCATTAATGGAAATTTGGATTATTTGAGTAGAAATAACATCGTATCCTTCGACAATACTGATAAATCTACTATAGGCTCACCATATGTTAATGAAGAATTTGTCGCGGCCAAAGTATCAAATAACGATAATCTTGTATTATTAGTTCGCTACAATGCAATTGAAGATCAAATTGAGGTAAAAAACGATGACGAGAAAATATTTGCCTTTAATAGATCATTAAAAGATGTCCAATTGAAGTTGGTGGGTGAGAAAAAAATCTATCAGCTTTTTGATTATTTGGAAAAAAACAGCGGATATGAAGTTTCTGGATATTTTATTCATATAGGAAATCCCGAAAACACAATTAAATTCTTAAAAAAAGAAATTGTGGAATTTCAAAAAGAACAACCAGCCACAAGTGGTTATGATCAAAGTAAACCTGCACAATACAAACGCAAATCTGATGATTATTATGCAAAGATTGGTGATGATAAGCCAGTAAAATTGTCAAGTAACAAAAAAGATTTCGTTGAATTGTTTCCAAAACATAAAGATAAAATTTTAGACTACATCAAATCAGAAAAAATCAAGTTGAACAATGATGATGATTTTACCAAACTATCTATATTTATCAATCTATTGAAATAAATAAAAAAGGTTTAAATTTCAAACATATAAAGTGCAGTTTTTTATGACTGCATTTTTTTTACTTTTAAATTAAATATAGTACTTATGGATGTACAAAAATGGATCGACTCAGGATATGACTTATTAATACAATATGCCCCAAAGGTCATCGCCGCAATACTCATATGGATTGTGGGGCTGTGGCTCATAAGGATATTATTAAAAACCATCAAGAAAACATTGGAGATAAGAGACTATGATGTGAGTCTCAAGACATTTTTATTAAACCTTGTCAATTGGGTATTCAAAATAATACTTATTGTTGTTGTACTTGGCACCGTTGGAATAGAAACTACATCATTTGCCGCAATTTTGGCAGCGGCTGGTTTAGCCATTGGTTTAGCGCTTCAAGGTTCATTGGCAAATTTTGCCGGTGGTGTTTTGATTATGATTTTCAAGCCTATCAAAGTTGGAGATTTTATCGAAGCCCAAGGTGAAGCCGGAACAGTTAAGGAGATTGAAATTTTTACAACCAAATTAACATCTCCCGACAACAAGGAAATAATTCTTCCCAATGGAAAATTATCCAATGATAACATTGTGAATTATTCGGCATTGGATATGCGTCGGGTTGATTTGAAATTCGGTGTGGGTTATGACTCCGATATAAAGCAGACAAAAGATATTTTAATGGCTCAATTGACTGCTCATCCATTGATCCTTAAAGAACCTGCACCTATGGTACGATTGTCAGAATTGGCAGATAGCTCTCTGAACTTCTTGGTAAGGCCATGGGTAAAAACAGCCGATTATTGGGGAGTATATTATGATATCGTGGAAAGTACCAAAGAAGCACTGGACGCAGCTGGTATTGAAATCCCTTATCCGCATCAAGTCGAAATACAAAGACAAGGTTAAGATTTAAATCCGATAAATTCCTTTAGATAATACGGTTCAAAATAAGCGACATCCTCGGTATCGTTTTTTATGTACTTGTCAAAGGCCAGTAAGCCCATTTCGTTAGCTGAAGGCAATTTGTCATCAATAAAAATAGCGTTTGGATGTGTGATGATTGTTTTTGCTTTTGGAGTTCCATTACCAATAAAGTACACGTTTCCTAAATCTAAATAGGCTTTAAAAGAAGATTCATCAAGAATTTGAGCTTCTGTTTTTCTAATTTCATGGTGCTTTGCGTTATAAACGGCCGAATACACTTCCATCCGCCTTGCATCCAACATCGGTATAATAATTCCATCCTCTATAGCCATCTGATGGGCTAATGAATGCAACGTATGCACTGAAATAAGAGGTTTATCTAAAGCAAAACAGAGGCCTTTTGCTGCAGACACTCCGATGCGCAAACCCGTATATGAGCCCGGGCCTTTGCTCACGGCAATGGCGTCTAATTCTGAACCTACAATATTAGCGAATTTTAATACCGCCTCAATAAATACATGCAAGGATTCGGCATGCGAATAATTGATGCTATTGTCTTCTTTCAATACCAATACACGTCCGTCTTTTGAAAGAGAGACGGAACAATTGGTTGTTGCGGTTTCAATATTTAAAATGTAGCCCAAAATAGGATCTATTAATTTTATTCTTCAGTTTGTACTTCTTTTTTCTGTTCTATTTTATCACCAGATTTTAAAGTCTTCGAAACTATGTTGTAGGGTCCTGTAATGATTTTGTCACCTTCCTTTAAGCCCGATATAATTTCGATTTTGGAATTGTCCTGTATTCCTGTTTTTACTACGCGCAATTTAGCTTCGTCACCATTCACGACAAACACACACTCAAATTTCTGTTCCTCAGCTTTAGTCCCGCCTGTTTTTGGTGCAGGTTTTGAATAGGGTTTATTATTCATTGAAGTAGTATCTGTTTTAATAACAATTGAGCTTATGGGCACTGCTACAGCGTTCTTGCGTTGGTTGGTAAGAATATCAACAGTCGCGGTCATACCTGGCCTAAATGGTGAATAGTTTTCAGGTTTTCCCTCTAACAGATCAGCATAGGATTCTTTTATAATTCGTACTTTAACTTTGAAGTTGGTGACCTGGTCAGCAGTCAAGGCCGTACCAGCGGAATTGGCAATTTCTGTTACCACACCCCTAAATTCTTTCTTAAGGTATGCATCGACTTCCACTATAGTTGAATCTCCTATCCTAACCTTTACAATATCATTTTCGTTGACATCTATTTCTACTTCCATGTTATTAAGATTGGCAACCCGTAGAATTTCGGTTCCTGCCATTTGTTGGGTACCAACAACGCGTTCTCCCAATTCGGCATCCAACTTAGAGATGGTACCATCCATTGGCGCATAAATGGTTGTCCTGTTGAGGTTGTCGAGTGCTTCGTTAACGGTTGCACCGGCACTTTGTACATTGTAATAAGCTGATTGTTTGCTTGCTTGCGCAATTTCATATGAAGAAACTGCTTTGTCCCAATCAGATTTTGAGATGATCCCTTTTTCAAACAATTGCTTACTTCTGTCATAACTCAATTTTGCTTCCCGTAAAGTGGCTTCAGCTTGAGACAAACCCGCTTTTACATTTTGATAACTGGCTTGGGACCGATTCACGGCCGATTGGATCAGATCTGGATTGACCTTGACCAATAAATCGCCTTTTTTTACTTGATGTCCTTCCCTGAAGGGTAGTTCAATGATTTCGCCTGAAACTTCGCTTGAAATTTTCACTTCCATCTCCGGTTGAATTTTTCCTGTAGCCGATACTTTTTCAACAATGTCTGCCAGGGAGACACTTTCAATTTCAACTTCTTTAAAGTTGCCCTGTTTTCCGAACCATCCTGCCTTTTTTCCGCCAATTAATACGATCAATAAAAGGACAACAATGGATACAATTATAATTAGTGTTTTTTTGCTCATGACGGTTAATTTAATTCTAAACTATTCAATTAAAAATGTGCTTTTTCTATTAAAATTTAAGTTGATCGACTGGTATTCCAAAATACAATTCAATGACTTTCAGCTTGAAAATATAATCGTATTTAGCGCGATTAAGTTCGATTTTGGTATTATCGTATCTCAATTTCGACTGACTAAAATCAAAGGCATTTGTAAGACCTACGTCATAACGTTCCTTTGCATATTCGTATGCCAATTCTTGAGATTCCAAAGCAGATTGTGCAGCTTCATAGGCTTTTAATGCTCCTTTGGCATCTACATAGGCTTGATAGACAGTAGTTTCCAAATCCAATTTAGCCTGTTCTAATTGGTATTTGGTGCGATCTAAATTGATTTTGCTACGTTGTACACTTCCTCTCGTGGCAAATCCATTAAGAATTGGAATGCTCAATTGCACCCCATAAGCAATTCCATCGAATTGAGACAATTGATTAAAAAATGGGTCAGCTCCAACAATACGTGTC
>JBGSXJ010000216.1:0-8540 GCA_041751535.1 Aquaticitalea sp. | reverse complement strand
TGGAATACAATTGACAGACCCAAAAGAAGGAAAAGAAATATTTAAATCCATTGCAGTTTTAGCAACCTATATTGCCGAACATCGATCGAAATAATGCCCCGATTAAAGGTGTGGCCATTACTGGAATGGGCATCATTTCTGCCATTGGAACTTCTTTAGAGGAGAACAGAAATTCCTTAATGTCTTCTACTTCTGGAATTGGAAATTTAATCCATATCATTTCCAAACAAGCTCCACATATCAAAGTTGGCGAGGTAAGTCTCTCCAATGAAGACCTCATCAACAAACTTCATCTGCCAAGTGATAACAACTTCACAAGAACAGCTTTATTAGGCTGTATTGCTGCCAAAGAAGCGGTCTTTAATGCCAATATTTCTGATATAAATGACTGCCAAACTGGTTTTATTTCAGCCACATCTGTAGGCGGAATGGATATGACCGAGAACTATTTAAAAACCTTTCAGTCAAACCCAGCAAACCAAAAATACATCGCAAGTCATCACGCTGGCGACAGCACACAGAAAATTGCTGATGCTTTAGGCATTAGTGGTTTTGTGACCACTGTCAGTACAGCTTGCTCATCTGCAGCCAATGCCATTATGCTGGGAGCTCGACTCATAAAAGCAGGAAAATTAGATCGGGTTATAGTCGGCGGAACGGATGCATTGTCAAAATTCACTATCAATGGTTTTAAGGCTTTAATGATACTTTCCGACGAACCTTGTGCGCCTTTTGATGGGAATAGAAAAGGTCTTAACCTCGGTGAGGCTGCCGCTTATTTGGTATTGGAATCAGATGACATTGTCAAAAAACAAAACAAAAACGTTCTGGCCTACTTGTCTGGATATGGAAATGCCAACGACGCATTTCATCAAACTGCTTCTTCCGAAACCGGCGAAGGCGCTTATCTGGCCATGCAAAAGGCTCTAAAACTTTCGAATTTATTGCCCTCACAAATTGACTATATCAATGCGCACGGCACGGCAACACCCAATAATGACATCTCTGAAAGCATCGCCATACAACGTGTTTTTGGAGGAGAGATTCCGGATTTTAGTTCTACAAAGGCTTTTACAGGTCATACTTTAGCAGCTGCGGGAGCCGTCGAAGCTGTTTTTTCGGTTTTGGCCCTTCAAGAGCAAAAAATATTTCCAAATCTTAATTTCCAAACCCTAATGCCCGAGACGGCTTTACAACCGATCACTACTTTAAAAGATAAAAACAATCATCATGTGCTTTCCAATTCCTTTGGTTTTGGTGGAAATTGTTCAACGTTGATTTTTTCTAAAGTTTGAAGTCCATTTACATTCATAGCGCCACGTCAATTTCTGCTCAAAATACCTTTGAGAGCGAATCGCTTATGTTTGACATAAAAAAGCTTCCAGAGAAAAAAGCAGAAGTGATGCATCCCAATTATAAGGAAATTATTTCGGCAAATGCTTTGAGGCGTATGGCGACAGGTGTAAAAATGGGAATGGCTGCCGCTTACAAAGCGCTCAAAAATGCCAACATTCAGCAACCGGATGCAATCCTAACAGGAACTGGGATGGGTTGTATTGAAGACACTGAAAAATTCCTCAACACAATTATTGCAAATGATGAAACTCATGTGACGCCAACCTCATTCATACTATCCACCCACAATACGGTGGGTTCTCAAATTGCCTTAAGCCTGCAATGTAAAGCTTATAACAATACCTATGTGCATGGTGCTTTATCGTTTGAATCTGCTTTGATGGATGCGTGCTTGTTGTTACAGCAAGACGAAGCAAATCATGTTTTGGTGGGTGGGGTGGACGAATTGGGAACTGAATTTGTAGATGCAGTTCGACTTATGGAAGATCGCAATTCACAAGGAATAAAAGTCCCTCTTGGTGAAGGCGCAACTTTTTTTGTGCTCTCGTCACAGCATCAACAGGATGCGGTTCAACTTCTGGATTTGGAAAGTTATAGTGTTACAGTACAATCATCAATTGTCGAAAAAATGACGGCTTTTTTAACACGAAATCATTTGAATGTTGCAAACGTCGATGTGCTTATGCTTGGAAACAATGGTGATGCCTTCGATGTGTTTTATGATTCAGTTGCTTCAAGTTTATCAGAAACTTCCCAAGTGACTTACAAACAGTTATGTGGCGAGTATTATACCGCTTCAGCATTCGGTCTTTTTATGGCGCATGAGATTCTTAAATCTCAAGACATCCCGAATGGAATGCTTCAAAATGAGATTAAGAATAAATCCGTCAATACCATTTTGTTGTACAATCAATTCAAAGGTAGGGATCATAGTTTTATTTTGCTTTCAATATGACGAACTTTAAATTCATAGTGCTTCTGATGGTTCTCACTTTATTGGTCTTGCTGTTTTTTGATGTGTCTTTTGGTTGGTATGGTATCTTGTTTTTGGTCTTTTTTTTAGTTACGCTCTTTGGTTCTTTTTCCATGAGTTGGAATTTCCATTTAAAAGCATTCACGTCAAGTAAAAATTATTCAGAAAAGAAAATCGCCATTACTTTTGATGATGGACCGCATCCAATTTTTACTTCCAATGTTTTAAAATTGCTTTCTGATTATGATGCAAAAGCCACCTTTTTTTGCATAGGAAAACATGCGGAACTCTATCCTGAAGTACTGAAATCAATTCATGATCAAGGACACCTCATCGGAAATCATTCGTTCACACATCGCTATGGAATCGATTTTAACAAAGCTAAAGCGTGGACGACTGAAATTTCACAAACCGATACTACCATAGCACAAGTGACAGGTTCAAAACCCAAATTATTCAGGCCTCCTTTTGGTGTGACCACGCCTCATTTGGCTGAAGCACTTAAACAATCAGGCCACATGGTCATTGGCTGGAATATTCGTTCGTACGATACAGTATTAAAAAATCCCAACGTTATTCTAAATCGCATTACTAAAAATGTAAAACCAGGTGCTGTTATACTTTTGCACGACAACCACGACCGAATTGAATTTGTTTTGGAACAGTTGTTGCAATTCCTGAAAAAACAGGGTTACACCATGGTAACTATAAATGAAGTATTAGATGAAACTTAAACAGACTATATTCATATTCGCATTAATCTTCACAGGAATTCTGAATGGTTTTTCACAAGAAAAGTTATCCGCATCTGAACAGAAAACCTTCAAGGAAAAAGTTTTAAAAACTGCACAAGCCACAAAAAGCATTCAGAGCGATTTTACACAAACCAAGCATTTAAATATTTTGGATAATGATATCATCTCGGAAGGTCATTTGGTGTTTAGAGCGCCAAATTTGGTGAAATGGGAATACACCAAGCCTTATAAAAATACAGCGATATTTAAAAATGACAAGTTGTTGGTGAACAACGAAGGCAAAAAAGAGGAAATGGATTTGAGTTCCAATCGCATGTTTCGAAGTCTGAATACATTAATCGTCAACAGCATCAAAGGTACTATGTTTGATGAGAGCCAATTTGAAATCTCCTATTTAAAAATTTCTGCCGGTTATTTGGTTACCTTTATTCCGAAGGATAAGCGACTGAAAAAATTTATATCTTCTTTTGAATTGAAATTTGATGGCATTTCGGCACAAGTTACCGAGGTAAAACTGTTGGAAGCCAATGAGGATTATACCTTAATTGTCTTTAAAAACAAACAAGTGAATACTGCCATTTCAGACGCTGTTTTTAAAATTTAAACATGCTTTTAGAGGATTTCTATACGGTAGTGGAATCAAGACAAATCGATGAAAGTTCAAATGAGTTCACGGTAGATCTGCACAAGAAACATCCTATATTTTTGGGACATTTTCCCAACTTTCCAGTAACTCCAGGAGTGGCAATGCTTCAGATGATTAAAAATTGCCTGGAAACCCAGCTTTCTCATGAGCTGATTTTAAAGTCAGCATCTAGCATCAAGTTTCTGACTTTGGTCAATCCAAATGAAGATTCAATTCTAATTTTTAACATTATGTATTCAGTGGAAAATGATGTCATAAAGGTAAAAAACAGCACTTCTTTAAGAGACGGAAGGTCGGTATTGAAATGTAATGTTACATTTGTAAAAAAATAAAGACCACGAACCTCTTGCAATGCAGCTTACAGACGTTACATCCAAATTAAAATCTTACCGTTGTTGCGTGGTATTGCCAACCTATAACAACCCCAAAACACTTCAAAAAGTCATCGATGGGATTTTGATTTATACCACGGATATTATTGTGGTGAATGATGGTTCAACAGATGCCACCACAACTATTTTGGGGCAATATCCACAAATTGTACAACTGCACTTGCCAAAAAATCAAGGAAAAGGTAACGCTTTAAAAACCGGGTTCAAACATGCCGTTTCGTTAGGTTTTGAATATGCCATTACGCTAGATACAGATGGTCAACATTTTCCATACGACATACCAAATTTTATAGAAGCGCTGGATACAGCTGTCAACAAAAACATCTTAATTATTGGCGACCGCAACATGAATGAAGCCGATGTTTTGGCCCGAAGCGCAAAGGGCAATCGTGTTTCTACCTTTTGGATGAAAGCCGCCACTGGACTTCAATTACGCGATTCGCAATCTGGATTTCGGTTATATCACATCAAAGAAATGGAAGGGATTCGTTTTATGAAATCGACCAAAAAATTTGAGTTTGAGATTGAGGCCATTGTTAAATCCTATTGGTACGGAATAGAAATCATCCACGTACCAATCCATGTGTTGTACGATATGAAAGAGCGCGTTTCGCACTTCCGCCCTTTTATGGACATCGCTCGTATGGTGATTTTATACATTTGGTTTTTAATCGTTCGGTTGTTCTACATTATGCCTCGAGATGTTTTCAGGAAACTAAAAAAAAAAGGCGTTAAACGATTCTTTGTCGAGGATTTTTTACGGCATCAGGATTCTCCAAAAAAGAAAGCATTCTCTATTGCGCTGGGCGTTTTTATAGGTTTGTCGCCACTCTGGGGATTTCACACCATCATTGTAATTTTTTTGGCAATAATGTTTAATCTCAATAAAGTGATTGCCTTTGCATTTTCCAATATTAGTTTGCCGCCTTTTATTCCGTTTGTCTTATTGTTGAGCTTACAAACAGGTAATTGGGTTTTGGGAATAGATACGGACTACGACTTGGATTCCATCATGGATAATTTTGATATGGTGCAGCATTTAAAGTCGTATCTCATTGGAAGCATCACACTCTCTACGGCCTCTGCCCTAATTTTTGGTGTTTTCGGTTATTTGTTATTTTCTGTGTTGGATCGAAAAACAAGCTTAGTTCATGACTGATCTCTTCAATGCACTATATCGCTCCATTCAACAGCACAAAAAGGTGGTTGCGGTCGGTTTGGTTTTGGTTTTTGGTGCTTTGATTTGGATGGCTTCGCAGATACGGTTTGACGAAGACATCTCGAAATTGATTCCTTCCAATTCTGAAAATGAACAACTTCAAAAGGTATTGAACACTGCTCAATTCAGCGATAAAATTATTATAAATATTAAGCGCGAAGCAGGTGGCGAAACGCAGGATCTCATTGATTATGCACAACAGTTTCTGGATAGTCTTGCAGCGCATTCATCGCCTTATATAAAAGATATTCAAGGCAAAGTAGAAGACGAGGCGATATTTGAAACCTTGGATTTTGCATTTGATAATGCTCCTATTTTTCTTTCAGATTCTGATTACACTGCAATTTCCAATAAGCTTCATATAGATTCACTGGCAACATTGACCGAAGCTAATTATAAAACTCTCATTTCGCCTACTGGAATGGTGGCAAAAAAAACCATTGTCAAAGATCCTTTGGGAATTTCCATCATGGCGCTTCAGCACCTTAAGCAATTGGGTTTTAACAATGACTTCGAATTGAAGGATGGCTTTTTAGTAAGTAAAGATCAGCAACATTTATTGTTGTTCATCACACCAAAATATAAATCCAGCGAAACCAATAAAAACGAATTGTTTTCAGGGCAATTGTATCAGTTACAAGCGCACCTTAATGCTGAATATAAAGACAAAGTCAGCAGCGAATTGTTTGGAGGCGTTTTGATTGCGGTGGCCAATGCCAACCAAATAAAAAAAGACATACAACTCACTGTTTCCCTTGCGCTTGTGGCGTTATTGCTCGTGTTTATTTTCTTTTACAAAAAAATTACGATTCCCATAATATTGTTGATTCCAACTCTTTTTGGCGGATTGCTTTCAGTTGCCATTCTATTTCTTATTCGTACCGAAATCTCTGCCATTTCATTGGGAATCGGTGCCGTGCTTTTGGGAGTTACTTTAGATTATTCGCTCCACATTCTTACACATATTCGCAACAATGACACCATTGACACGCTTTATTCCGATGTGGCAAAACCCATTTTGATGAGCAGTATTACTACTGCTTTGGCGTTTTTGTGTTTGTTGTTTATCGATTCGCAAGCTTTACAGGATTTGGGGATTTTTGCAGCCATCAGCGTGTTGGGTGCATCGGTATTTGCGCTCGTGTTTATTCCGCAGGTGTATAAGGCCGAAGTTGTAAAAGTGGCTTCAAAAGCAACAGTTTTGGATACAGTGGCTGCTTATAAGTTTCATAAAAATAAATGGCTCATTGCTGGCATTGTTCTTCTACTGTTGGTAAGTGCATTTAGTTATGACAACGTTAGCTTTAACAACGATATTTCCAAACTCAATTATCAGCCCAAACATTTAAAAGATGCCGAATTAAACCTCGACAACCTGACCAACGAAACTTCAAAATCCTTGTATATCGTCGCTTTTGGAAATTCGATGCAGCAAGCATTGGAGGAAAATGATTCTATTTATCATGAATTGCAACAGTTAGAATCGGAACGAAAGCTTATCAGTTTTAATTCCATTGGCGCTTTAGTAAGCTCAAAGGCATCACAACAACAAAGAATCGATCGCTGGCAGCAATTCTGGACTTCAGAAAAAATCAATCAAACAGAAAAGGAGTTGGTTAAAAGTGGGCAAAAATTCGGATTTAAACCTACAACCTATAAAGAATTTTATGCACTTCTTCAGAAGGATTTTAAACCTTTAGGTCTGGATGATTTCAGAAGTATCACGACCATGCCTGTAAATGATTTCATTGCAGAAAATGATGGGTTCCATACCATTACCTCATTAGTGAAAGTCGAGAACGACCAAATCTCTTTTGTAAAAAATGTTTTTAAAAACAGGCCCAACAGTTTGGTGATCGACCGGCAGAACATCAATGAAACACTGCTCGGAAACTTAAAATCTGACTTCAATAATCTTATTGGCTATTGCTTTGTTGTGGTCTTGTTGTTGTTGTTCGTTTTTTATCGTAATTGGAAGCTGACCTTGGTAACGGTTATTCCTATTATGATTACTTGGTTTGTGACCATCGGCATTATGGGGTTGTTCCATATGGAATTTAATATTTTTAGTATTTTGATTTCCACCTTTATCTTTGGATTGGGTGTTGATTACAGTATCTTTATGACTAACGGACTTCGGAAGCTTAAAGAACACGACCAACATACCTTGAATACATATAAAACATCGGTGCTGCTATCGGTCATTACTACTGTATTAGGGATTGGTGTTCTGATTTTGGCAAAACATCCAGCGCTCTACTCCATTTCCATTGTGTCGATTATCGGGATTCTCTCGGCAATGTTAATTGCATTTACAATCCAGCCTTTGTTGTTTAAACTTCTTATTTTTGACAAGACCAAGCAACTGTAAAAAATGGGAACAATAAAAACCATACCGATAACACGGGTAAAATCCATCAGTAAAGAGGATTTTATAGAAAATTTTTACAAGCCTCAACGTCCTGTCTTGATTGAAGACTTGACTAAAGATTGGCCGGCTTACACCAAATGGAATCTCGATTATATCCAAAGTTTGGCGGGCGATCAGGTGGTGCCGCTTTATAACAACGAACCAACCAAAGGACGACAAAACTCTGTAGTTCCGGCCAAGAAAATGAAGCTGTATGATTATATCAACATTCTAAAAACACAGCCCACCGACTTGCGGATGTTTTTTTACAACGTTCTTCAAAAAATGCCTCAATTGTTGGATGATTTCTCATATCCAGATATTGGACTGCAATTCTTTAAAAAATTGCCAGTGATGTTCTTTGGAGGTAAAGGCTCAAAGGTCTTGGCGCATTATGATATGGATCTTGCGGACTTGGTTCACTTTCATTTTCATGGTACCAAAAACGTTACACTATTTGCACCAGACCAAGCAAAACATTTATATAAGGTCCCGTTTACGGTTCATAATCTGGAAACGATCGATATGGATGATCCCGATTTTGAAATGTACCCAGCCTTGCAATTGGCTGAAGGCGTTTCCGTAACCATGAAGCATGGCGATGCGCTCTATATGCCAAGTGGTTATTGGCACTATATTACATATAACGATGGTGGTTTTTCCATCACATTGAGAGCGTTTCCGCGCAATCCTCTTCGCTTGGCAAAACTATTTAAAAATATAGTGTTTATGCGCACCTTTGAGAATATGATGCGACGTGTGTTTGGTCAAGGTTGGGTTGATTATAAA
>JBGSXJ010000215.1:0-8348 GCA_041751535.1 Aquaticitalea sp. | reverse complement strand
GTATTCGCGTGCCGCATGACCTGACAAATAGCCACGAATGACCATTTCCACTTTAAAAGGTTCACACAAATGACCCACAGCCACATTGGGATCTGGAGTTGCGATTAACCAATTGGGTACCAAATCTTCCGTTTGTGCCATAAATTTGGTAGCAATCTGATTGAGAATCTGTCCTTTATAAGGAATTCCCTTTGGCATAACGACGTCAAATGCACTCAAACGGTCCGTTGCGACCATTACGAGCAATTCATCATTGATATTATATACTTCCCTCACCTTTCCTTTATAAAGGCTTTTCTGCTTTAGAAAATTGAAATTGGTATCTATTATTGTTTTAGTTGCCACGAAGCACAAATTTTTTAATTGATTAGTATTTCAAACATTATTGTCCGCTAAAGAATCAAGACCGTTCCGCCTTTGGCGTAACTGCAAGAATCAAGAACCAAGACTTAAATCAGTTAACTGTTATATCCAGTTATGATTTTAACTTTTTAAAGTATTTTAAAATTTAAAAAATTCCGAAAATTAAGCAAACAATATATTTCAAGTTAATAAAGAAAGTAATTGACACTACTCACGGTTTTCGATGCCTTTGTAAGCTTCAATGATCTTTCTTACCAATCTATGACGGATAACATCTTTTTCATCCAGCATGATGATGCCAACACCTTCCACATTTTTTAAGATCAACAAGGCTTCCTTTAATCCTGAAATAGTGCGACGCGGTAAATCAACCTGACCGGGATCACCTGTTAAGAGGAATTTTGCGTTTTTTCCCATTCGAGTCAAAAACATTTTCATTTGATTATGTGTCGTGTTCTGACCTTCATCCAAAATAACAAAAGCATTGTCTAAGGTTCGGCCTCTCATAAATGCCAAAGGCGCAATTTGAATGGTACCATTCTCAATAAACTGTGCCAATTTTTCTGCAGGAATCATATCCCTTAATGCATCGTACAAAGGTTGCATGTACGGGTCGAGTTTTTCTTTTAAGTCACCTGGAAGAAATCCAAGGTTCTCGCCTGCTTCCACTGCTGGACGTGTAAGGATAATACGTTTGACTTCTTTATTTTTAAGTGCCTGAACAGCCAAAGCTACACCTGTGTAAGTTTTACCGGTTCCTGCTGGGCCAATGGCAAAAACCATATCATTCTGGCGCATACTTTCTACCAAACGTCGCTGGTTCAGCGTGACTGCTTTTATCAGTTTACCACCAACCCCATGAACCAAGACTTCATTGCTCAAATCGGACGTTGTATAATCATCCGAGCTCTGACTTGTCAAAACTCGCTCAATGGTATTTTCATCCAGTTTATTATACTTTGCATAATGTGTAATCAGCATGGTCATGCGACGGTCAAACTCTTCGAGGAGATCGTCATCGCCATAAGCCTTGATTTTGTTGCCTCTGGCCACTATTTTTAATTTCGGAAAGTATTTCTTAAGTAGTTCAATATTGATATTTTGTTCACCAAAAAATTCGATTGGTGCGATTTCTTCGAGTTCAATTATAAGTTCATTCAAAAGCTATGGTATTTATTAGATTATCTGTTTTGTTTTAGTAGTTTTGTGCAGATGATTCAGCGACCATCTTTTTAACGTCATTGATACAAATCTAACGGAAAAAATCAAACATCGCTGACCTCTATCATTTAAAATTCAAAATATTTTTCAACAATAGGAGTTTATAATATTAGTGTTACAATTCGTTAAAAAAACAGCATTCAACAATACATGGCAATCATCACATTAACGACTGATTTTGGCGAAAAGGATCACTTTGCTGGTGCCATTAAAGGAGCCATTTATAGCGAATCGGAAGATTTTAAAATTGTTGATATCTCACATTCTATTTCCCCTTTTAACATTCTGGAGGCTGCCTACATCATTCAAAATGCCTACACCAGTTTTCCAAAAGGCACCATACATGTTATTGGGATTGATTCTGAATTAAATCCGGAAAACAAACACATCGCCGTAAAGCTGGATGATCATTATTTTATCTGTGCCAACAACGGAATTATGAGCATGATTTGCGCAGAAATCGCGGCAGAAAAAATTGTTGAGATCAATATCCATGATAAAGTTGCAACCAACTTTCCGGTGCTGGATGTGTTTTCAAAAGTGGCTTGTCATATTGCAAGAGGCGGTACGCTTGAAGTTATTGGTAAAGTCATTGATACCATTAAGCCCATAAAAAATATGCTTCCATTTGTGAATGACGAGCAAACACAAATTATTGGAAGTGTTATTTATATTGATAATTACGGAAATGTCGTAACCAATATCAAAAGGAAATTTTTTGAATCGGTACAAAAAGGCCGTGTCTATGAGATTTCAGCGCGTAACTATAAGTTTAAAGATGTTTACGAAAAGTACAGCGATATTGTCAATTTTGAAATCCCGGTTGAAAACCGAAGTGACGAAGGAAGAGGATTGGTCGTGTTCAATTCATCCAATTATTTAGAAATAGCGATCTATAAAAGCGATAACGCCACCGTTGGAAGTGCTTCAACTCTTATGGGACTGGAGATGCGCGATACCGTAACCGTGAATTTTATAAAGTAGAAATCCAAGAAATGTTCGTAAGAATTGTAAAAATGAGTTTTGATCCTTCAAAAATTGAGGAATTCCTTACTAACTTTGAACATAAGAAAACTCAAATTCGTAATTTTGAGGGCTGTAGCTTTTTGGAATTGTATAGAGATAAAAATCAGACAAATGTCTTTTTTACTTACAGTTTTTGGAAAACAGAAACTGATTTGGAAAAGTACAGAAATTCGGAATTGTTCAAAGCTGTTTGGGCAAAAACTAAACCCTTGTTTAACGATAAACCCGAAGCTTGGAGCGTTGATAAAATAGTTAGTTTAGAGTAAGAGTGGTCAGTGGTCAGTAAAAAAAATATTTGTGAATTCGTGGCAAAAATCGTAAATCGTAAATCGTAAATCGTAAAACAAAAAAAATGCTCGCCATCTTAAAAAAAGAAATCAATTCCTTCTTCGCCTCGCCAATCGGCTATTTGGTAATTGCTGTCTTTTTATTGTTGAACGGTTTGTTTTTGTGGTTGTTTAAGGGCGAATTTAATATTCTGGACAATGGTTTTGCCGATTTGTCTTCGTTTTTTCTTCTGGCTCCGTGGATTCTAATTTTTCTGATTCCTGCTGTGACTATGCGAAGCTTTTCAGACGAAAAAAAACAAGGAACCTTGGAGTTGTTGCTCACCAAACCCATTTCGAAGTTGCAAATCGTTTTAGGTAAATATTTCGGGGCGTTTATACTCATCCTTTTTGCTTTGTTGCCAACAATATTGTACGTTCTTACAATTTCCAAATTAGGAGCCATTGAAGGCAATTTAGATATTGGTAGCATTTTGGGCTCGTATATCGGATTGTTGTTTTTGGTGGCAGCATATACGTCCATTGGCATTTTTTCCTCAACACTATCTGATAATCAGATTGTAGCGTTTATCATTGCCGTATTTATATGTTTTTTCTTTTATTTCGGATTTGAAGGCCTTTCCAATTACAAGCTATTTGGAGATGCATTATATTTGGAAAAATTGGGAATGGAATCGCATTACAAAAGCATTAGCAGAGGTGTTTTGGACACACGGGACCTATTGTATTTTATAAGCATCAGCTTATTCTTTATCCTATTAACACAACTAAATATCCAAAAAAAATAATATGATTCTTTCTATTACACTCGTTATTTTTTTACTTATTGTTTTTATTCTGGTTTTTCTGTTTGTCAACACTATCGACAAACGAAAATGGCTCACCTTTATCATCAGTGTCATTGCAACGCCTTTTATTTATTTTTATGGATTTTATCCGATGGTCAATATTTTTAGCAGCTACCATCACGAAAAATATTTTGATTCCAGCGATTGGAAAAGCAGCGCGGACCTGCGCTATGAAATGAGTGATGATTTGGTGGCTTCCAAGGAACTTTTGGGACGTAGCAAAAATGACGTAAAAATGTTGCTTGGAACTTACGAATGGTTAAGCTGGAATGACGATATACATGATAAAGATCCAAATTATTGGAATTATGGCTTGGGAATTGAACCAGGTGCCATGAACGACATGAAAGATAATATGCTCATTGTTTTTAAAAATAATAGAGTTGTCGATGTCTCCTTATACCAAGCACCACTTATAGAAGAAGAACCAACTACGGAATCATCAACTGACAATGTTGAAGAATAAATCAAATACTTTTAAAATATTGATTTTACTGCTCATTCTAGTGGTGGTAAATATAATAGGCAATAAAGTCTATCACCGCTTTGATTTGACACAGGATCAACGCTATACTTTGTCTCAATCTGCTTTGAACACGGTTAAGAATATCGATTCGCCATTGATTATCGATGTGTTTCTGGAAGGTGATTTCCCATCGGAATACAGACGTCTTCGAACCGAAACCCAGCAATTGCTTGAAGAATTTGCTGTATATAATTCTGATATTAAGTTTAATTTCATCAATCCATTGGAAGATGAAAACACAAAGGAAAACAATATACAGCAATTGGTTAATCGCGGTATGGAACCTTTGCAACTGAACGTCACCGAAAGTGGCAAAACTTCACAAGCACTTATAATTCCTTGGGCTTTGGCAAGTTATCAGAATCAGACTGTAAAAATATCTTTGATCAAAAACACCATTGGTGCCACCACCGACGAAACAATTACCAATTCTGTTCAAAATTTGGAATACGCTTTTGCCGAAGGTTTCAAGAAATTGGTCACCCCAAAAAGCAAGAAAATAGCAATCCTCAAAGGAAATGGGCAATTGGATGACATCAATATCGCCGATTTCTTAACCACAATCAAAGAACATTATTTCATAGCACCTTTTACCTTGGATAGTGTGGCCATCAATTCCGTTTCCACCTTAAAAAAAATACAGGATTATGATTTGATTGTCATCGCAAAACCTACCATACCATTCACCGAAGAAGAAAAGTTTGTTTTAGACCAATACACTATGAGCGGTGGCAAGAGTCTATGGCTTACTGAAGCTGTCATTATGGATAAGGATAGTTTGTACAATGAATCTGGTAAGGCGGTTGCGATTATGAGAGATTTGAATCTCAATGATTTTTTCTTTAAATATGGTGTGCGTATCAATCCTGTTATCGTCAACGATCTCTACTCCGCTCCTATTACTTTGGCTATTGGCGATGGCAGTGACGCACAGTTTCAGCCGTTGCAATGGCCATATTCGCCTCTGGCTGGCACCAATCCGAACCATCCCATAACCAATAACCTCAATCTTGTAAAGTTTGATTTCGCAAGCCAAATCGATACTTTGAAGAATGACGTTAAAAAAACCATTCTGTTAAGAAGTTCCGATTTGACAAAGTTAGAAGGTGTCCCAAAGGAAATTAGTTTGGATATCGTAACCCAAGATCCCAATCCTCAAACTTACACACAAGGTCCGCAAACCCTAGCCGTATTGCTGGAAGGGGAATTTACATCGGTTTATAACAACCGAATTAAACCATTTCCACTTTCTGATGAAAAAAGCAGCAGTGTTTCCACTAAAATGATCATTATTGCAGATGGTGACGTTATTAAAAATGATGTCGTAAAAAACAAACCTCAAGAATTGGGATTTGATAGATGGACTGGCAGAAGCTTTGGCAACAAGGAATTCCTACAAAATGCTGTCAATTATCTGCTCAACGACGACGGACTTATAAACATTCGGAGCAAGGAAGTGGTCATTCCGTTTTTGGACACGCAAAAAGTTGCTGACCAAAAGGCAAAATGGCAATTTGTTAACATTGCATTGCCACTGATATTTTTAGGGTTTTTTGGCATCTTGTTTAACTATTTCAGGAAGAAGCGCTATGCCTAACAGTTGTTAATAAGTTTGTTTTATAAAACAAGCCGTTTGAGATATATTTGTAGAACCAATTAAATTGACCAAAAAACAAAAATCACATAGATGAAGTTTATCGTATCCAGTACCTATTTATTGAAGCAATTACAAGTTCTTGGAGGTGTCATCAATAATTCGAATACCTTGCCAATTCTAGATAATTTCCTATTTGAATTAAATGATTCAAAGCTAACAATCTCTGCAAGCGACTTGGAAACCACTATGTCTTCTGTAGTGGATGTTGAGAGTGACACCGATGGTAGCATCGCTCTCCCTGCGCGACTATTGCTCGATACATTAAAGACATTTCCGGAGCAGCCTTTGACCTTTGTGGTTGAAGACAATCATACCGTTGAAATTAGCTCCAATTATGGAAAATACGCTTTGGCCTATGCCAATGGAAATGAGTTTCCAAAAGCGGTTGCTTTAGAAGATCCAAGTACCACCACCATTTCGGGCGATGTTTTGGCAACAGCGATAAGCAAAACCATTTTCGCAGCCGGAAACGATGATTTGCGTCCAGTGATGAGCGGCGTATTTTTTCAGTTTTCAACTGAAGGTTTAACCTTTGTGGCTACAGACGCTCATAAATTGGTAAAATACACTCGTGAAGATGTCACTGCCAGCCAAGTAGCTGAATTTATCATGCCTAAAAAACCTTTGAATCTTTTGAAAGGCATTTTGGCAACCAGTGATGAAGCCGTGAAGATTGAATACAATGACAGCAATGCAAAATTCACTTTTGAAAATTCAGAATTGGTTTGTCGTTTGATCGATGGTAAATATCCAAATTATGAAGCAGTCATTCCAAAGGAAAATCCTAATAAATTGACGATTGACAGAACACAGTTTTTGAATTCTGTGCGACGTGTGAGCATTTTCTCAAATAAAACCACGCATCAAATCCGATTAAAAATTGCAGGCGCCGAATTGAATATTTCTGCGGAAGATATTGACTATTCAAACAAAGCTGAAGAGCGTTTGACTTGCGACTACCAAGGTGATGATATGCAAATTGGGTTCAACTCACGTTTCTTAACTGAAATGCTGAACAATTTGAATTCAGACGACGTGCAACTGGAGATGAGTTTACCTAATAGAGCAGGAATTCTAACGCCAGTAGATGGTTTGGATGAAGGCGAGCATGTTACCATGTTGGTCATGCCAGTAATGCTGAACAACTAGCAGATAATATAACATACTTTTTATAATAAAAAACGCTCACAAGAATCTTGTGAGCGTTTTTCCTTTATCAGTATACAACTAATAACTAACTAATAAAACTAAAAGATAAAGGATATGTTGGTGTTTCGCCATTACTGGCTTTTATGGCATTGATCACCGGAAAAATAACTGCAATAATTCCGAGCACGATAAATCCTAAAATGCCCAAACCGAATACTAAAATTAGTGGCACACATATGATAAAATACACAATCAAACTCAATTGGAAATTGATGATGTTTTTACCATGTGAATCCATTTGAAAAACTCTTTCTTTTTGGGTTGCCCAAATAATCAATGGCACTATCAAGCTCCCAAAGCCAGTTACAAGTGTAACCAATTGGCTTAAGTGGGTAATTACGATTAATTGACGATCTTCTCTCATGATGTTATTTTTTTGTTGATTGATTGATGTATAGATATGACGTTAGGTTTTGTAAAATGTTACAAATCAATTCAAAAAAAAAATAAAAGAGAATTAATCTTACTTTGTCGTACTTCTCAAAACAAGTTTGGTCTTGATCGTTTTTGTGACAGATGCTGTATTACCTTTATTGTTGAGGCGATCAATGAGAAGGTTTACTGAAGATTTTCCAATGTCCAAGGCATGTTGAGAAACCGTCGAAAGTTTAGGGTCCGTGAATGGCAAAACGTTTTCATCAGAAAAACCAATGATGGATAGTTCCTTTGGGACTTTTATTCCCTTTTTAAGCGCCTTTTGGAGCGCTACAACGCCAGTTGTATTATCAATGGAAAGAATGCCGTCAACCTTTGGGTTTTGCTGGTACATGGATTCAATGGACTCCTCAAGGTTGTCGTTATTACCAATATGAATCACTATTGGTTTATTCTTATAACCTGAAGCTTCTTCGAGTGCTTGCAAATAACCATTGACCCTTAATTTGCCTACACTTAACTCTTCAATGTCACTTAATAAAACAATTTGCTTTCTACCTTCATTCAATAAATGTTTGGTCGCTTCATAAGCAGCACCAAAATCGTCAATAATAACCTTATCGCAATCAATCGCATCAGAAACCCTATCAAACATTACCACTGGTAAATCCTGATGGAGAACACTCTCTATATGCTGTATTTGGTTTTTAATCTGTGTTTCTTCCGCTATGGAAATAATAAATCCATCAACGCTACCGTTTCCCAATACTTCGAGGCTATGCAACTCTTTAATATAAGATTCGTTGCTGATACAAATAATGATGTCATAGCCTTTG
>JBGSXJ010000214.1:0-3656 GCA_041751535.1 Aquaticitalea sp. | reverse complement strand
TTTGTTTGGCCTCTCCTAAATCCTCTCCAGAGGAGAGGACTTTTTCTCTATATTTTTTCATTTCAGGAATATCTAGTTTATATCAATAATCAGTTCCTTCCCTTTGGGAAGGCTAGGATGGGCCTTAATTTTTCTACCAGTCGATACACATCTTCAAACGAATTGTATAACGGTACAGGAGCACAACGAATGACGTCTGGTTCTCGCCAATCGCTTATGACGCCGGCTTCTGTAAATTGTTTATGCAATTTTTTGTCGGCATTTTTCACTTGAATTGAGAGTTGACAACCGCGTTCTTTGGGATTTGATGGTGTGATGATTTTTATGGCGTCATCACCCACTTGTTTCAATAAAAATTCAAAATAACCTGTGAGATGTTTCGATTTTTTAGTCAATTTTTCCATGCCCACTTCTGCAAAAACATCTAATGATGCCCTGATTGCTGCCATTGATAAGATTGGTGGATTACTTAACTGCCAACCTTCTGCTCCTGCAAGTTGGTCAAATTCGTCCCGCATTCCAAAACGTGTTACTTTATTGTGACTCCACCAACCAGCAAAGCGATTGAGGTATTTTTTGTGGGCATGGCGCTCATGTACAAAACAACCTCCTAAACTCCCTGGTCCGGAATTTAAATATTTATAGGTACACCAAACCGCAAAATCGGCTCCAGAGTCGTGGAGATTCAACTCCACATTTCCAGCGCCATGTGCACAATCGAAACCAACCGTACAGCCATGCTTATGTCCGAGGTCGGCAATACGTTTTAGATCAAAAAACTGTCCTGTGTAATAGTTAACACCTCCAATCATGACCAATGCAATTTCATGACCTTGCTGATTCAATATGGCTTCTAGATCTTCATAATTGGCCAATTCTTCATTTTTGCGTGGCTTCCAAAGAATCAATCCTTCTTTTTCGTCAAAACCGTGATGGCGTAATTGCGATTCAACTGCATATTTATCAGACGGAAAGGCATCAGCTTCGATCAAAATTTTGAAGCGGGTTTTGGTTGGTTGATAAAACGATACCATCATTAAATGAAGATTGACCGTCAGCGTATTCATAACAATCACTTCAATGGCCTTGGCACCAACAATTTTGGCCATCGATTCTGTTAAGAACTCATGATAAGACAACCAGGGATTTTTTGCTTCCAGATGACCTTCAACGCCCAAATTTGCCCAATCATCCAGTTCTTGATTGATGTACGATTTTGTAGATATTGGCTGTAAACCTAACGAGTTGCCAGTCATATAAATTATCTCATTACCATCTTTATCTTTTGGAATGTGAAATTGATTTCTATAAACGGCTAATTCATCTTTTTTATCTTGCTCTAAAGCAAAATCAAGACCTAATTTGAAGTTGGACAAAGTGGTTGCTTTTTAGGTTTACGACAAAAATAAGAATTATAAATTTAGTAATGAAGGCTTCCAACCCACTTAATTGAGGCTGTTCTTTTTTGTGTCTTTATTAAAAATCAAATGCTATGACTAAAACTAAAGAATATTCGAACGGGGAGGTGGCCGTCGCTTGGAAACCCGAGCTGTGCATTCATTCAGGAATTTGTGTTCAGGGTCTCGGTGAGGTATTTAAACCTCAAGAAAAGCCATGGATTATAATCGATGCCGCTTCTACGAAAGCGATTATTAATCAAGCAAAAGAATGTCCCTCGAGAGCATTAAGCCATTATATGAATAAAGAAGAATCAGATATAAATACACAAAAAGAAGAAAAAACAAAAATTGAAGTGCGCGAAAATGGACCGTTAGTGGTTCATGGAAATTTAAAAGTAACACTTGCCAATGGAAATTCTGAATCTCGAGAGCGAATCACTACGTTTTATAGATGTGGTGCATCTTCCAACAAACCATTTTGCGATGGTGCACATAAGGAAGTTGGATTTAAAGGTTGAATGCAAATCGAAGTATATTTTTTCCAATAGAAATATATTCAAAAGGAAAAGAGCTTCTACTTATTTAGTGGAAGCTCTTTCAATTTATATAGTCGCATGGTACCAGAATATTAATAGGTTATATGTGATTTAAAATTTATTTTAGGAATGTTTATTTTTTTAATTTGTATAAATTAAAAACTAATTAATTTAGTTTAGTTATTCACCAAATTAGGTTTTAAAGTTGTTTAGGTTTTAGTTAAATAAATTATGCGCATAGGGATTTCGGGATAATAATATTTTACATAAAATCTTGTTAATGTGTATTTTAACGTTAAATTAAGTGATTTGACAAATTTTGTATAATAGTAAAAGATTTATTTGTACGTTTAATTAATTCTTTAAAGCGTTATTTTTCAAAATCTCCCTAAGAGAAATTTAAGCAACTAAAATTAACAACGCCACTTATTTACAACTATTTAACGGTGATAGTTTTATACTATTTTATTGAACTATTTGCCTTCTCGAACGACTCGAGAGTTCTCCTTATGTAGGTGCATGACCCTGCCACTCTACTATACCTTCCTATTAGTTATAAAAACTAATTGTTTAAACTAAATAGGTACTAATGAAAACAAAAACCACCAAACCAGTTGTTTTTTTAAACGAAACAGTTAAAAAGACAAACAGAAAGCCAACTTCATTTGCGTTTTCTACTATTAATTCTTTCTCTACTGGAGAACCATGGCTGAACTTCTCATCTGCTTCACTCAAAAAAAGAGGACAGAAGTTTACAAACTTTTTTACAACAATCTGTTGTATTGTAGGTTTATTTTTAAGCACGGCAAGTATGGGGCAAACAACACCAGCAAATTGTACGGCAGGTTGTACTTCTAATGACGTACAGATTCAGGCATCCTATTTGTCAAATAGTGCAGGAGTAAAATTAGGCTCAGATTTTGTCTGCCCTGTAAGTGGTACTGCTCAAGTTTTTTTGACTTTAGAACTAACAACAAACACACCTCGTGTAGGCGTTGCAATTTATGCCAACATTAGGGCATTAGATGCAAGTGGTAATCCTACCGGAAGTCCTATTGCACAACTGGGTCAATGTTTTGGAATCACGCTAAACCAACCAACTAATAAAGTAACGTTTCAACAATCGTTTGACTGGAATTGCGGAACTGGAATCGCATTAACAGATGTTTTTATTGCATGGGGAACAGGAAAAAAAGACTTTTGTGAAGGTAGTGGTGGAAATTTCCAATGTCCGGCAACCCCATCTAAATGTTTTCAATTACCCGGGGGCAGTTTTATAGCTATTGAAACTCCAAAACCTATTGATAATTCTGACGAGCTTTGTCCGGATGTTGCAGGAGGTAATACAGCCACTTTTAATTTAAATAATATTAATGTTACAAGTTCAACCAATGTAACCATTACCTGGTGGGAAAACTATACTGCTCCGTCCACATTTTCTAATCCAATTGGTTCTCCCGGAAGTTATAGTTCCGGCAGCAAGGATGTATACGCAAAGATAACCAGTAATACCGATGCAACTGTTTTTTCTGTTGCTACGGTGACGTTAACGGTTTATCAGTCTCCAACAGCTGCTGCTGGAAGCGATGTGACAATAAACTGTACCACTACAAGTACCACTTTAGGGGCAAGCGGTGGTGTTTCGTATTCATGGTCTCCTTCAACAGGATTGAGTGCCACAAATATTTCAAATCCAATAGCCACACCTGCTTCAACTACA